>JABDGH010000025.1:28585-32211 GCA_013286145.1 Verrucomicrobiota bacterium | reverse complement strand
GAGCCGCTTGAACACGATGCCCTCCCGGTTCTCCTGCCGTAACCGCTCCCACAGTTCGGTCTTCTGCCACTTCTTGAACGCATTCGTGACGAGCTTGATGTGAACATATTTCGGGTGGGCAAACAGCAGCATGCCCGCCAGCTTCGAGAGCCGCTTCCGATACGGCAACGGGCGCAAATCTTCGCCGTTCAATTCGAGCAGGTCGAAGACGTGATAGTCGTCGCCGACAGATTCACCATCGAGGATGAAGCTGCCGGACATGGTGTTGATCTCATCCACCACCGTCTCCGGCAGGCCGACGATCAATCCCTTTTTGTTGATGCCTTCAACGAGCTCATCCTGCTTACGGGTCAACAGGTGCCGCCCGTCGAACTTTTCCTGGGCGCAGTATTCGTCGTCGCTGAACAATGTCTTGATCTCGGCTTGCTCCGCCGGATTCAAGAGTTGGGGCAAAACCCCCGACACCTGCTTGTCCGTGTGCTGATACGGCGTTCCGTCCGCGCCCTCGGTGTATCCCTTGGCCTTCTTGTCGCCGACGAGCTTGGCGTAGATTTTCCTGGCCGTATCGTAATCGACCGGCGAAGAGGTCTTCGTCCCGGTCGTGAGCGTCGTTCCGCGCCGCCCATAGGCGAAGGTGACGACAAACATGTCGTCAACCGGTTCAATCACGGCCTGATAGACCTTGTCTGACGAGCCTTCGCGGTAATAGAGCGTGACGCGCTCTGGTGCAACTGCATTCATGCTGTTCCTTTCGTTTGATGGTTGTTTTATGAAGAACCCGTTGAGCCCAGCTTGAAGCGTAGGGCGGAACGGCGTTTGAATGGAGACGGCAGAACTTGCCAGGCTGGCAAGAAAAAAAGCCCCATTCAATTGAATGGGGCTGTGAACTAAAACGCCAGTTCCTGCTGGCCGAGCGAGACCCTGATGCGTTCCACCTCGGCCGGTTTCGGCGGCTGGCCCTGCTCTGCTGCTTCAGGAGCCTGGGGACGCATCGCTAACGGTAACCACGGGGCGATGTGATGGATGTTGGACCACGCGGACCAATACTCATTCGACAACGTATTGCCGTGGATCACCCTCGTGGGAATGCCCCAGAGCGTCGTGTTGATGAACGCCATGTCGCACGCGGTACGGCTGATGTCTATGGCCGTCACCCGCAACCGTCGTCGAACTTCCGGCGAACACGCTCCGCCCAGGGACAGAATCATCGCCCCGGCACCGCAGGCCGGCTCACAGACCGTGATCGGGCCTTTGGCGGATACGGATTCCTTATCACCTAACACTATTCCTGCCATGAGATCGCAGACGTGTTTCGGCGTATGGAACTCGCCGTTCCACTGCTGGCCTTTTGAGGACAGGGCGAACTCCATATAGTACCCGCCAAGAACATCCTCAAACGGTTTTGATTCCATTTCGTTTACCAGAGTGCCGAGTGCTTCCGCGAACAGATCCAGGTCGGCCCTTTCCCAATGTTTGACTTCTTCGAGGTATTCCGCCTCGCGGGTCTGTGCGGCAAGCGCACAGGCCGCGAGGCGGGTGAAGGCGTCAAAGACACGCCGGGTGTCGTGACGACGGGAAAGGCGCTCAAGGATCTTGCGGAAGTCGCCCGGTGGCGGCTTCCGCGCACTCACGATGCTCCCTCCAACAGAGGTTCCGCTGCCCGCAGGGTCTGCAATGCCTGGTCAATCTCGTCGCTGGTCAGCGTCCACGAACGGTCGGGGAGTTCAGCCACCACCGCCCATTTGAAGCGTTGGTAGAAGTTCAACGCCTGTTCGTCGTTGCCCAGGTGGTCGGCAAGGATGGCGAGGGCCAGTTGTGCTGGACCGCTGCCGCCATACCCCCACTCAAATCCGGTCGGACTGTGATTCCACAAGTCCTGCCGGGGATTAAGGCGCCGGCCATCAACCCTGACGATGATGGCATAACCCTTTCGGCGTCCTTGGTAGAGCCTCATCGAAGGCCCTCCATGACCAGCCGGACCTCCTCCGCCGAGAGATGTTCCGGCTCCATGTCCGGCTGCGGGAACTCATACACCTTGACGAAGCAGAACCGGGACAGGCGGCAGGCGATGTCCTCGCGTCCCGCCCTGCCGGCATCGTTCTCGTCGAGCATGATGATGACCTGGCTTCTGCTGTCGGTGTGCTGCCGGATCAATTCCTCTTGGGTTGCCGACAGGGTGCTGCCCATGAGGGCAACCGCCTTCTTGCAACCGTGCTGGTGGAGCTTCATGCAATCAAAGAAGCCCTCGACGATAAACAACGGCCCTGATTCTCTGATGGCCCGGTCAAGGTTGAATAGCTCCTGCGATTTCCTGAATCCCTGGGGCAGCTTGTATTTGGGGGTGCTTTCGGGTGGTTCTTCAACCGGGAAGCGCCCCGCATACGCCACGACCTCGCCCTTGGCGTTGTGGATCGGAATGGCGATGCGGTCGGCCATCATGCCCTTGGCACAGAATCCGATGCCGAAGTCCACGATGGTTTCGAGCGAAAGGCCGCGTTCCTGCATGAGATACGGATGCTCCCGTTCCAGCTTGTCCAACCGGAATTTGAGCGGCGTGTTTGGCACGCTTTTTTCCGTTGTGGCTACTACGGAGGTGGCCGGACGTTTGGCTGCCGGTTTTGGAGCCGGAGCGACTTCCGTTTCGCCCGCATCCTCCTTGTTGCTCTTGGCGGACATTTCCTCGGCATCGAGCTTGAACCACTCGATGGCCTTCAGGGCCGCCGCATGTATGGTCACGTCCTCCATTTCAGCGATGAAATCGAGGACATTCCCGCCATGCTTACACTCGCTAAAGCAGTTCCAGATATTTTTGCTCACGCTCACCCGGAACTGCGTTGGGTTGCTGCCCTTGTGGATGGGACACGGCCCGTTCAAGCTGTCGGTGCCGCGCTTGAACTTGTCCATGAGGCCGTAATGGCCCAGGACTTGTTCCATGGTGATGGCCGCTTTGACGGCCTTGAAGTCAACGAACTGTGATTTTGCCATATATACTCCTGTGGTTGTAGTTGTGAAGAACGACGCAGCTCACGAATCGAGCTGCACCACAGGCCATCCTACGGATTTGCGGGAGAAGCTGGAGACGGTAGAACTTGCCAATCTGGCAAGTCGAGAAGTGGGGACAATTCGCCTGTTTTGCCGTTCTGCCAGACGGATCCGAACAGGTCTTTTTCCAAAACGGACGTGTTGGCAAAGAGGAACAGTCCGTGGCCGCGTTTCAATTGGGCACAGGCTACAAGGAGCGACGCAACCCGTGCGGCAATGGTTGTGACGATGAGGACACGAAAGCGGGGGATACCAAGATGCCGCTGGTGAACCTTGCTTGTCCAGGTTGCCTCATATGCGAGCAACTTGCGGCAAAAGGAGCTTTGGGAAAGCGTATGGCGTATGACCGGCATGGTTCCCCGGTCGGCCTCAAGGAAGAAATATGCCCGCTGCACCTGGCCGTTCTGTTCCGTGTATTCCAGAGCAAACACGCGGTCAGGAACGACCCCAAGCTTTGTTCCGCCCTCAATTTTCACCCGCCACGAGAACGACCGCTGTTCAAGTTGGTCTTCGTAGAGAAGCTTGATGCCGTGTTTCCGGCAGGCGAGTTCAATGGACACCATGACATCGGACACCAAAAGCGC
>JABDGH010000025.1:0-28575 GCA_013286145.1 Verrucomicrobiota bacterium | reverse complement strand
CAAAAGCGCGTGTTCAAGGAATACCCGGCCAATGGCATGGTTTTTCTCGCTCCATGAGTCGGAGTCAACGGCAATGCCAAGTTCCCGTCGTAGCAATGCGCCTCCTTTGCTGCCTAACCCGTATGCGATAGTACGCGAGCCGCCGCGTTCGTAGTATTGGATTTGTGCGCGCGGACGTTCAAGGTATCCGTGATGGAAAAGCAACTGCAACCGCCGTACAATCTGTTGCTCGCTCCCGCTCAAAAGTGCCACGATCTGGCCGGAACGGAGAAAACGATGCCGGTGGACGAGCCGGATGATGTCGTGGTCGCGCTCGGTCAACTGGATGGGCGCAACCGGGAGAACTTGTTTGAAGCGGGGGAGTCGGGACATCCCGCAACAATGAAGGGAATGGACGAAATGCGGGAGACGGTAAAACTTGCCATTGAGGCAAGAACGCAGTCACTGAATTTTAGGTTTAAAAAAGCAATTGTTGCAATACTTGACAGCGGCCGAATTACACTATGCCGCACATGGAAACACTTAATTCTTCAATCATCTGGTTCATTGGTCATTGCGCCAATCATCGAAAACTCAGCGCGCATACGCTTAAGGCCTATCGGCACGATTTAAAAATATTCAGCAGCTTCACGTCGAAATCGGCGAAAAATAGCGAACTACCACCGGTTTCTTACGTTGATAAATTTTTAGTTCAAAACTGGTTAGCCAGTATGAACAACGTGAAGCCGCGTACAATTCGTCGCCGCCTGGCAACTGTCAAATCAATGTTTTCATCCCTCGAACGACAAGGATTCATTACCAACGACCCACTGGGGCGATTCCGAAGCGAAATTAAAGTGGGTAGCAGTCTGCCGAGAATTGTTGCCCGATCAACAATACGGTCACTGCTCCGGGCACCACGAAAACAGATTGCTTCATCTTCATCGTCACGCGCACGCTTGATGCAGGAAACCGCGTTGTTGGAAATGTTGTTTTCCACCGGAATGCGGGTGAGTGAGGTGTCAGGCCTCGCAATCGGACAAGTGGACCTGGATCGTCAGGTCATTTCAGTTCAAGGGAAAGGGAATCGCGAACGGGAAATACCAATTGTATGCCTTGCGTTTCAAGAAGCTCTGTTGGAGCAAATCGAATGGCGGCGTTTAAATGGCGGAACGGCAGAGTCGCCTCTGTTTGTTAGTCGGAGTGGCACACGCCTGTCGGATCAATCAATTCGCGCAATTTTGCGTAAACACGCACGCAACATTGGCGCGAAGAGGGTAACACCGCATATGCTTCGCCACACTGTAGCCACGCTTCTTTTGGAAGACGGTGTTGATTTACGGCATATTCAGCGTCTTTTGGGGCACAGTTCAATCACGACAACGACGATTTACGTCCATGTGAGCGAACGAAGCCAGCGCCGGGTATTGGCTCAAAAACACCCGAGAAACAAAATGGCAATTTGAAAATTATGCGATGTGATGAGTTTTGGCTCTCTTGCGGCAATCAAGAAACTGTTGCCAGAGGCTTTAAAATCAAGTAATAGCCACGGATAACTAAAAATTATCCGATGAATCGCCCTGCCAACCAGATTGAAAATTTACAGGGCGGAGGATTGCTCGCCATCTCAATCGATCAGCTGAAACCTCAATCGGATTTAACGTTTAAAATTTTTGATAACCTGACTGTTAAAGGTGCCAACGTCCATCAGTCACTCTTAAACGGATGCCTTATTCGGAACTGCACGTTCCAGCAGGTCCGGTTTTCCCGCTGTGATTTGGAACAGATGCAATTTCAAAAATGTCGGTTCGTCGACGTTGACTTCAGAAATGTCGAATTGACATCCACGCAAATAGATCAAAGTCATTTCGAGAACTGCAACTTTGAGAGTGCGCTGATCGGCGACTGCGTTTGGCGACATTGCACCATAGAAAACTGTTCTTTTCAACAAGCCGTTATTCATACTTCTCAATTTGAACACTGTCAGTTAAAAGGTAATAACTTGCGTGGGGCTTCGGTTCAGTTGGACAGTTTTCGCCAATCTGCTTTCGAGAACATGAAGCTCGGGGATTGCACTTTTTTGAATCATATAATGGTGGAATGCAGCTACAAAAACATCCGCATCAACGCTGAATCAATTGGCTCGTTATATGGCATATCGATGGAAGATTTATTGTCGTTCGAATTGGTTTACCTCGGCCAACCTGTCGTCGACGTTGCCACGACGAATGGGCTGCTAGATTCTTTACAGACCGACTACGAGCAACGACGTTGGTTTTTTATGCGTAATATTCTGCGGCTTAATTTTGGCCGCACTCCGCGAGTGACTGCGCTTGATGCCTGCCTCAAGGCGGTGCTTTGGCCTGATTCGATAGGGGCACCGTTAAAAGTTGGTGACATCACGTTTCTCGAAATGATTGTTATGGAAATGCGACGGCAATGTACGCTTCCGGCACTGACTGCCATCACGCTTCCAGACAAAATCCGGAATTTTAAAAGTCACAACAGCGCGGGGGCTTTTGAACGTAATGACACTCTGAAACTTCAGCAACTCGCCAGCCGGTTGCAGGGTATTCTCTTGGAGATGCTGCAACAGCTTGCACGCGACACTGAATGTCTGATCGGGAGAGATAAATCTGCCATAGCGACTCTCTTTTTTACTGAAAAACCAGGATTTGACGTCGTGAAATTTCTCCGCACCGTTGGTGACGCATCTGGCCTTCGTATCCGTAGTGTCACCCATGCGTTGCGTGAAGAATCGGGGTCTTACTTACTGGTTATCCAAACTACGCTCACGACCCTTGCGGCCTTACAAACCGCACTTTGGCTCCTTAATGGTTGCGTTGCGCAAATAATTGAACTCAAGAGCAGGCTCCAAGTTGCAGCGCAGAAACGCCCGCCAAAAGTCATTCGAGATCGCGTACTTCTCCCCGATCAAAATGTTCCAAAATGGATGGCGGTCACCGTCCAAGGGATTTTCGCCAAGCTGACCGGAGACCCTAACCGCTTGCAGCAAATTGCGTCCGACTTCAGCCCAAGGAATTTCCAAAGAATTGAAATTGGGAAACGACAACCTCAAAAACAAACAAAGTCGATGCCTTTAAAATATTAACCCACACACGAAGTTACCTGCTCGATAATTCTAGTCAGCGTGGGACGAAAACGCGGACCGCTCCGAGCCAGATTTACCCTGAAGGAAAAGCCGCATTCGCGGCCAAACCGGCTACGGTTGCCTGATATCACTGATCCCCCCGTCGAATCCACCAATTTTTCCAAAAAGGCACGCGAATTGCCAAGCCGAGTTGAAAGGGTTGGAAAATAGCAACTTACAAAATGCCCTTTCGCCTCAGTGTCCATTTCAACATAAGGTTTTATGCAAAGCTGTTCGACTATTTTCCGTTGCGTGGCGATTGATCGCATAAAAATGGATTGATAAGCATCGAAATTTGCTGATAAAAAATGAATGATCGCCAATGACGAAGAACAGCCCAAACCGCCATACCAGACATCAGCCCAGCGTTCCAAGTGGGCCAGATGTTTTCTGTTAAAAAGAATGACTGAAAACTTAACTCCATTAACGCAAACACTCTTATGTGGCGAACAGATCGACACAAAATGTTTGTGTTCCCCGAGCATCCGAATCAATTCCTGCCCAGGTAATGCAAGACACTCGTCTGCTATCACGGTCCAGCCAGATTTTAGAAGATCATCGATGAAGAGAACATCTGTCCTTGATAAATACACGCCCGCACCATAAACTGGGTTCGTGAGCCAAAGCACTGAGGGCTCACGCCAGATGCGTGAATTTTCTGGTGGCAGCATAAATCCGCCGTTGCTTCTTTTTAAATATGCCCGGTTTAACGCGAGGCCGAAACTTCGGCAAGCATGAGCAAGGGAAAAATAAGATGGGCACATTGCGAGAATTCTTTTTTTACGCTGGCTCTTTAGCCAGTTCAGAACGCAAAGAATTGAGGTCGTAGTAGACGGCGTAAATAAACCACCATGGAGATCTGCCACACCGCCCAACTTGATAATGACTGGATCTGGTTTCGCAATTTGATAGGAGAAACGATACGAAACCAAAGAGGCCAAGGCAGGCATCTCCAAATGTCCAAGCATCTCTTTTTCAAATTCCTCGGAAGCATCCCAGTGCGAAATATTAAATGGTGCTGTACCGAAACGTTTAGCGTATGAATCTTCAATATCCTCAAGCATTTCAATGCATTCGATTTCCGGAAGATTGGTGGATTCGGATACATGTCTCATGCAGGATAATTTTTAGTTATCCATACTTGGGTTACCGGTTTCACCGACGGGATGATATAATTTGAGCCTTCATATGGATTTCTCAGACAGAAAACAGGGGCCAGGCGATACGACACGTCAGTCTTTGCTACATGGCATAAGGGTGCTGGCATGGGCACGGGCAATCCGATGGGTCGGCTGGGGCCTTGGAGAATCTCTCATCCCAATCTTCATAGTCACATTTTCACACACGTACGCCCAAATGGGACTATTCAGTTCGATGGTTGAAATAGTATCTCTGATTAGTCTTCCAATAATTGGAATTTGGGCGGACAGACTGCCTGCCAGAACCCTTGTCCTTTGGGCGTTGATTCTGTATCCCTTGGTGGGCATAAGCTATTTTTTAGCCGGAGTGTTTGGTGCGGCGGTATTTGTGGTTCTGGCTAGGGCAATGAACGGGTTCACGTGGAGCCTTGAAAATGTTGGCATTGAAACCTATTATCGCAGAGCCGTTCATCATTCGAAAATCGCAGCCTCACTCGGATTTCTTGATACTTGGTCAAACGCGGCTTGGATTGGCGCAGCTGCGGCCGGAATGTTGCTAGTATCTTTCATCCCAGTCCACTATTTGCTTCTCGGAATAAGCCCTTTCGCACTGATTGCATATCTGGTGGCCACAAGAGCTCAAAAAGACTCTGGACATGCCCTTCCTGAAGGCAAAAAGCGCCGGTTCATCCATTCCTACCGGGGGACGCTCACAGAATGGCGTTCCTGGGATTCGCGCCTTCGCCTGCTCAGCGCTTTGGTTTTATTTTCGAGCATTATCAACGCGATAATTGATTTCTTCCTGCCGATCGATGCTTATCTCGCTGGCGCAAATCTTCCGATGGTGGTGCTCCTCGCGATTTTTGCGGCTGTCCCGTCATTGTTCGGCTACAGGCTCGGGCGACTAGTTGATGCTCGCAGTAAATTCGGCTTGATTTCCCTTGGCCTGGCAACTGTGGCGCTTGTCATGTCCGGCATCGTGATATTCCCGCAATTTGCTTTTAAGCTGGCTGCCGTGTTCATAATGGGAATTGTCTTGGAACTTTTCAGCATGGTGAAGGGAAGCCTAGTTACAACGCTTGGCCCTGCCGCAACTTATGGAGTCCGCGGAAGCGCTTTCGAGAGCATCATCACTTTCGGGGATTTGACCGCGCCGCTCATAATCGGTATTGCCATCGACATGCTGGGCTTTTCAAAGCTGTCCTACATTATTTCTTTCATTGCCATTGCCCTGGGGTGCATTTATCGCATTGGGCGATGGAACACGTGACTTGAACCAATTTTGGGAGCTGAGAAGTTTATGACTCGGGTGGGAGACATTTTCGAATTCACCCATATTTTCAGCTTGCCCTCAATCTTCGCTCTCGGTATCGCAAACCGCTCGCGTGATCGGGCGATGAGCTTTCCCCTCCGGCCAACCCGGTTTTCCAAAGGCGGTATTCAGTAGTCGTCAATAATGCCTATGGAAGCGCCACCAGTCCGGTCGCCATCCTCTGTAGTTAATTCAATTCATCCATCGCTGCAACTTCGCCTCAATCTTCGCTCTTGGCATCGCAAACCGCTCCCGTGACCGGGCAATGAGCTTGCCCCTCCTGCCAACCCGGTTTTCCAGGGGCGGCAGCATCTTCGCCCGGAACGGTTCCTGATTCGAACCTTCCACCAGCAACTTCACCACCGCCTCATACCGTTCAAGGTCGGCCAGGGAAGTGGCCGGGATGGTTTTGCCAAACTCCTTCGACATCGTCTCCGCATCTGTATAACCGATGCGGAAGGCAACCAGCGTCCCCACATTGCCGAACACCGCCTGCCGGATCGGTTCTGGCAGTTGGTCAATGTATTGGTGGGACAATGTCAGGGCGAGCCGGTATTTTCTCGCCTCCGCCAGAATCGAGGCAAAGGCATCCGTCGAGAAGTTCTGGAATTCGTCAATGAACAGGTAAAAATCCCGGCGTTCCGATTCCGGCCGGGTGGATCGCGCCATTGCGCCAAGCTGGAACTGCGTCACCAGAAGCGACCCAAGCAGGTTCGCCTTGTCGTGTCCAAGCCGGCCTTTCGACAGATTGGCGATGAATAACCGGCCGTTGTTCATCACGAAGGGAATATCCACCTTTTTCCTGACCTGGCCCAGGATGTTTCTCACCACCGGATTCAGCAAAAACTGGCCGATTTTGTTTTGAATCGGCGCGATGGCCTCTCGCTTGAACCGCTCGTCGTAGTTTTCATACTCCTCCGCCCAAAATGCCCGGATGAACGGATCCTTGATCTGCCGGATCACCTTGGCCCGGTATGCGTCGTCCGTGAGCAGCCGGTTCACTCCCAACAGCGTCTGATTCCGGCATTCCAGAAGCGCCGATATGGCGTTGTAGAGAATATATTCCAGCCTCGGTCCCCAGGAATCCCGCCAGATGCCTTTAAACGCCCCCACAATGCCGGAAGCGACGAGATGCCGGTCATCCGGCGCCACCGAGCCGATGACGTTCATCCCGATGGGGAACTCGATGTCCCCGGGATTGAAATACACCAGGTGATCCGCCCGCTTCGGCGGGATGTGGTTCAACAGTTCCTCCGCCAGGTCGCCGTGTGGGTCAATGACGCCCACTCCGTGCCCCAGGGCGATGTGTTGCAAGATCAGATTCCGCAGCAGGGTCGTCTTGCCGGACCCGGTCTTCCCGATGATGTAGATGTGCTGCCGCTCGTCCACGGCGGCAATGCCAAAGGACTGGGGTTCATGCCAGCCGTGCCGTTCGCCGATTGTGATGGTTGGGTCGTTCATGGTGCCAAAACCAGCCACCACTCCTGAACGCCCCGGTTGCAAATAGGCGACTGACGCCGGCAGAAATACTTGTGGCACGCTGGCGCGGTAATGGGGGCTGGTTTTGGAATCAGAACCAGTCCACCTTACCGAGATCCATTCGATACTCGGAGACGGCAAAACTTGCCAGTCTGGCAAGGGTTTCAAAGCGCCCAGTCGGGCGAGGCTTTCTCCATACGGTCGTGAGGTCGTCGGGCTAGTGACACTCGTTCACCCGTCGTCCGCTCCACGCATCAGGCGTGAACCGGTCGCGCCAGCGGACTCGTGGTTGGGGGATACCCCTCATCCTAAAACCAGTCCCCAACGTGTCGGCGGGTAAGGGCGATAGCCCGTCCCGGCCGACAATTCTCTTTTTGGTAAAGGACAACGGCTAGGTGTCCTTTACCCGGCTAGCCCGTAGGGAGAAAGAGAATTGTCGGGCGGTAGCCGACGACACGTTGGGAGGTAGTGGTGCGGCGGTTAAGCCGTGGAATTCAATAGTAAGGGCAGATTGCCCCTACATACTATGTATGTCGCCCGCAAAGTGGTTGTGATTTGAGAAAGCTTGAACAATACCCTCGACTTTTGTTGCCGTCCGCGTCTTAATTCTGCTGTGAATGATTTAGAAGTTTATCAATATTTGGATTGGATAATCCGTTATTCGTGCTTGAAAGCTGGTGCTCCTGAATTTGGTATCGTTGACCACGCAGAATTGATCAATGGCATTGCAAGGAGCAATTCAGACATTTACAAGTTGGTTTCAGACTTCGTGAGTGCCTATAAATCGTGGTTTGAATTCAGCAAACAAATGATAAGTATTTGGGAGAGCGGGCGCCCTACGACATCTGAATTGGAAAAGATGACTTCTCTTACTGATCAGCGGGACCAAGTGAGAAGGCTTTTGGCTGACAAACTTAAATCCATCCAATAACGGACTGCGATAGCAAGTTTCATCCCTCGCACGACTTTGGTTGGGGGTCCCCTAAATGAGGCCCTGGTGTCACAGCGAAGTTGTGAAAACCTTAAAACTGCATGCTAGATTACAGGAAATTTGCGCAAGCCGTTGTCAGCCAGCATTGTTCGCAAATCAAAATGTTTTATCATTTTTTGTTTGATTTTCGAACAATCAGTGCTAATCTATGAACATGAAGGCGGCAGTAAAGCGCAAAGTAGTTGATGTCGCAGCCTTTCCTGAAACTATGATCAGGAATGGCCTCTCCGACTTCTTGAAACAACATGCCAAGGATCGGGAGGATGACCCGTTTAAGCCCGATCCGAAGCCGAAAGGCACGATCCACGATTTGCTGCCGGTCCTCGATTCGCTTACGGTGGCCCGGAGTTTCAATGTTGTTTCAAAGATCCTTCAATTTAAAATTCCCATCAACTTGGTGAAGAAAGGGGGGTACGTTTCCCGGGACCAGATGCTTGGGGATCTTTTGCCAAAACTTCGGGATCTCTACGGCGAACGCTACAAATCAATTAAAGTTACCACCTAACCCTATATGCCCGAACTAAACGATGACAGATCAGCTCTAGCAGCAAGGCTCAAGGAAATGAGAGAATATCTCCAATTGTCTCAGGAGGAAGTGGCGCAGATGCTTAAGATTCCGCGTTCGGCGATTTCGTTGATCGAGAGCGGGGAGCGCAAGGTAGAGGCTGTGGAGCTTAAGCGCTTTGCCGAAATCTACCAATGTCCACTTGAGCACCTGACGGGCTCCTCGACAAAGGAAGACAAAAAGAGCAAAGAGATCGCATTCTTGGCGCGAGCAGTCTCAAACCTCAGCCAGAAGGATCGCGACGAGTTGTTAAGGTTCGCTCAGTTCCTTGGTGACAAAAAGGGAGAGGAAGGCAAATGAACAAGCGAGAAGCCATCCTTTCCGGGGTGGCAGCTGCGGCGGAGGCGCTTGATAGTCTCGACGTCCGAGAAACAGTTGAGTCGGGGTCGCGCGGCAACGTCGACGTTTTTGCCGCCATCCTTAAAATGCGGGCCAAGCTGCTTTTCAGGCCGCTTGAAGGCCTTCTCGGTGCCTGTCTCATCGGACCTGGCGTGATCATTTCGACGGAACGGCCCCTACCCATTCAGCGTTTCACAGGGGCGCACGAGCTTGGTCACGTGGCAATGCACCATTCATTCAGCCTGGACGGAGAGGAAATCCTCAAGGGGGAACTTTTAACCGAGACCGGGGAGATGGAGGTGCAGGCCAATGCCTTCGCCGCCGAGTTCATGCTGCCGCGATGGCTGCTGGCCTACCACGCCCGCCGCCAAATGTGGAACGGAGTGAGCATGGAGAGCCCCTTGACCGTATACCAGATGTCGCTGCGGGTCGGAGCAAGCTATGAGGCCACAATCTGGGCGCTCGAGAAACATCAGATAATCTCGCGCGAGGTCGGACAGACGCTCAGGAAAACACAACCCAGGGACATCAAGCGGCGCATGCTTCCGGGATATGAGCCGGACAACTGGTATAGGGATGTATGGCTTCTCACCGGAAAAGACCAGGGGGCCGTCATTGAGGGGCAGCCGGACGATCTGTTCCTGTTTCAACTGAACGAGAGGACCGGCGGTGGCTTTATCTGGGATTTCGAGACTCTGAAAAATAACGGCTTCGCAGTTGTGAACGACGTGAGGGAATACCCGGACGCCAAGCAAGGTATTGGGTCTGACGTTACGCGAAAACTGACTGCCCATACTCCCGACGCCCTCCGAGGGGAACTCCACCTGCAGCTGAAGCGGCCGTGGGACAAGACCGCGTCCGCCTTCGAGGAACTCCAGATGAAATACGACCTCTTCGGGAAAGAGCATGGCCTGCCGCGCGCCCAACGCCTCGAATTCGCCCAACTTTCATGAGCATGACCATTGTCTGCGACCTGCGGCACAAATTCGGTATCGTCCGCGATCAGGGCGCTAGGCCTACTTGCTTGGCCTTCGCGCTTTCCGACGCGCACGGGAGTCTGCACGCGCCGTTCAAAAATCTGTCGGTTGAGTATCTCTACTGCAATGCCGTCCAGCTCATGCCAATCCGGGACCCCCACGCTGGCGTAAACGTCGACTGCGCATGCACGTCGTTAAGGGATAGTGGTCAACCCGACGAGGACATTTGGCCTTACCAGATCAGCCTACCCAGCGACCTGAACGGATGGAACCCACCGGCCAACTGCACGGTCTACACCCGCGAGGGGACCGTCCAGCAAGAGGGCTTTGGCCGAATCTGTACGCAACTCGACGCGGGACGGCCGGTCGTTGTTTGCATGGAGCTAAGTGAAAGCTTCTACTATCCGATTGCGGACGGAACCATCATGCAGAGGTCACCTGATCCCAAGACCGGCAACCACGCCGTTATTGCAGTTGGGCATGGCATAGGTGGGTCCGGGCCATGCCTGCTGATACGCAATAGTTGGGGACCCTCGTGGGGACTGGCGGGGCACGCCTTTCTTCATGAAGGGTATCTGGCCAACCGCATCCTTTCGACCACTGTCCTTTCCTAGTCATGAGTCATATAATCAAAGCCAAATCTACAACCGATGCCTGGATAAAAGGTCTGAGGCACCTTGAACAGCAGGACGAATGGAGGGATTACAACCTTATCCTCGATATCGAGAACCCTCTGGCGCTGTCGGCGGAGGAACGTGGTATCGCTGAGGAGCTGGGGCGGTTCCTGGAGGCCCACGACAAGAAGCCGATCAGCACCGTGATCAACACCATTTTCCCCGCGGCACTCTACCGAGGTTCTGACGCCGAAACTTTGATCAAGGAATATCTGGAGGTAGCTCCACTGATCCGCTGCCACAAAGACAACAAGAAGTGGGGAACCTATTTCATGAGGTTGGCTTCGCGAACTTCCACCACCACGGGCAAGGAGATTCGGCCGCTCGAAGAGCTCATAAAGAGGCTGCGGAGTCAGGCTCAGACAGGTGCGCCGAAACGCGCCTGGTACGAATTGAACATGACGGACCAGTTCTTGGAGCTGCCGATCTATGACAATCTCTCGGACCCCGGAATCATGATGGGGGGTCCCTGCCTGAGCCACCTAAGCTTCAAGCTCCGGGCTGACCGATCTCTCATCCTAACGGCCTTTTATCGCTCGCATTATTACATCGAACGCACATTGGGAAACCTCTACGGTTTGGCTCTTTTGCAGGAATTCGTAGCCAAAGAGGCTGGATTGAGGATGGCCGAATTGGTGTGCCATTCAACAATGGCACAAATCGACTGCGGGAAGCCTTTCAACGAGACGAAAGTCAAAGCGTTGATGAGAAAATGTCAGGTATTTTCTTCGTCGAAAGCTCCATAATGGCGCCTCGGTTATTGCAGGTCTGGGCGGAAATAAAAGAATATGGAAATCCATGCACCGAACACGCTGAAGGACAAGCCGAGGAGGTTTCCTTCCTTGAATCCAAGCGACATACACGTATGGGTATGCGCCGCCGAGTCCAGCACCATTGAAAATAGTGAGCTCAGCCTCCTGCCAGTTGACGAAATAGCACACGCCCGTAAGGTTGAGTCAAAGTTACAAAGGTGTCAGTACGTGCGAGGTCGGATTTTGCTTCGTCAGGTACTCTCGCTCTATCTCCTCTGCGCGCCTGAGGAAGTCCAATTCCGATGCAACCGGCATGGTAAGCCCTCGCTCAAGGGGCGTTCGTACAATATCCGCTTCAATTTGACACACAGCGACAGGCTAGTTCTGATCGCTGTCGTGCTCGGCGGCTTCGTCGGCATCGACACTGAAATCCTGCGCGACCGCAACGACCTCGGCGAGGTTGCTAGACAACTCTTTTCGGCCAATGAGTTTAAACTTCTTCCGGACGGTGCTGTTAAGACGAGGAAAGATCTTTTTTATCGCTTCTGGACCGGCAAAGAGGCGTGTGTAAAGGCGGTCGGAACGAAGATTACTGACTTAGGACTAAAACGCATAGATTTAAGTCGCGCATCCAAAAAACAATCAATCTTCAGGGTCAAGCCGGGCCTCTATCTCAAGTGGTTCACGCCTGTTCCTGGCTTCGTCGCGGCCATAGCCCGAAATACGCGTCCCAAAAACATTCGCTTACTCCGGTGGAGCGATTCCGAATTCAAATCATGAGCATGCAACCAACTAGGCACCGAAACGCAAGCGCAGCCACGGCAGCTGGACTTTCACAATTGCTGTCGAGAGGGCAGGCATTACACGTCCGGGGCAAGGAGATACGCGAAATCCGGAATAACATCATAGTCCTGGAGCGTCCGGTAGAGAAAGTGCTCATCATGCCGCATCGGGGCAACAGCGTTTTTGCGGCGCTTGCCGAAACGATGTGGGTTCTGGCCGGTCGAAACGATCTTGGCTGGCTAAAGACCTATCTTCGGCGTGCCCCTGATTTCTCTGATGACGGTCAGACGTGGAGGGCCGGCTACGGTCCGCGGTTACGCAACTGGAAAGGTGTTGACCAGATTGAAGAGGTGCTGAAACTCCTACGTGATGAGAGCACCTCGCGGCGCGCGGTGATGTCCCTCTATGACCCGGCCGTGGATTTCGTGGAGAGCAAGGATATCCCATGCAACAACTGGCTCCACTGGCTCATTCGTGACGGCAGGCTGCATTTGAATATCGGCGTCCGCAGTAACGACATAGTCTGGGGATTCTCGGGCATCAATGCGTTCGAGTGGAGCGTACTTCATGAACTGATGGCCTTTTGGGTCGGCGTGGATGTGGGTGAAGCCACTTACTTCGCCTCGTCATTTCACATCTACAAGGACCATTACGAAAGGGCCGAACGGATTTCGGCCGCATTCAGACCGATATATTGCTATGACCATGGAATAGGCTCCCCCAAATTCAGCACGCCCTGGCGCGATTTCGGAAAAACTATTTCAACTTGGTTCGAACTGGAGGCCGAGATCAGGAAGAACCCCGACACGACGTCGCAGGCTGAGAATTACATCAAGGATCAATTCTTGAAAACCTCCCTGGAGATGATGCGGCTCTATAATGGAGCCGCTGCCGGATGGGATGGGGGTCGGATTGGCGAGCAGCTGGCAAAAATGCCGGCTACCGACTTGACCGTGGCCGCCTACGAATTTTTCGGTCGGAAGCACCCAGACATTCTCAAAGCCATTCCGCATCCCTCAATCTCGGAATTTTTCGCTAGGTACCAGGAACCTGCAACGTCTTCCGATGCAGCGACCATCGTCGAACTGCTGGCCGCCGTCAAAAGCCTTCACAAGAGGAAGGACGCAGCATATGGGACCGCGTGGAAAAAACGCGGCGAATTCACAAGCGTTTTGGCAAATATCGCCCGGAAAGTCGACCGGCTCGCCCAGTTCAACCTCAATGGAACGGAGCTCGCAGACGAGTCCGCTATAGACACTGCCGTGGACTTGTTCGTGTACGCGGCAAAATACGTACTATTCCTCCTAGAGCACTCGGACGTGTGCTGGCAGGAAATCCTGCCAAATGGGTCCCCAACGCCATTTAGCGACCATGTCGTGAATTTTGATTGGCTGCTGGACCATATGCCCGAGCAGGTGCTAGATAAAACGCCCATAAAAGAAACCATCAACAAAATCATTCCAGCGTTTGAAGAGATGCACGATCTAGCTGGCAAGTCCTCCCCGGTGGAGCGTTTGAGGACAGCCATCAAATTCAAGGATATATCCTTTGCGCTTATCGAGGCACTCTATAGATTGGACCCCCAAAAGCTTGCAACCATTCGCTAAGCTTGTCCGGATATGAAATCGGAAGATTTACAAAAGCTGTTGGTCGAGATCAAAACGGTTCTAGCCAGCGAACCGTCGGCGACTTTTGCGATCGCCGGCCTGACGCCGTCCGCCTTCGACATTCTCGCGTGCTTCCGTGCTATGCAAGCAGAGTCCCAGTGTCTTGGGATTTTCGATCTGGAAAGCCGTGCCGACTACGGCGGCTGCAAGCCGATCGGCGAACTCCCGAAGGCGGCACCTTCGACGGTAATTTTAGCCTCAGACGAAAATAAGGAAGCGTTGCTCAATGCGATTATGCCATTCATTTCGGCGAAGACCAGGATTCTACTGGGCGGCTATGGCCACTTCACATTTAGGCACCCAATTTATGATAGAATTACGCGTAACCCGCTGGTACCCTCACTGGCAAATGGGAATCCAAATTCACTGATTCACCTGTTCCAGTGCCTGCAAAATGCGGCCCGACTGCATTTGAAAGGGACAGTGATTGAATTTGGCATGTTCAAGGGTGGAACGACCGCGCTTCTGGCGCAATTTGTTAAAGAGCTTGGCCAAGACTGGAACGTCATCGGATTCGACACTTTCGCCGGTTTCCCACCCAGACGAAGTCCCCTCGACATGTATAGCCATCCCGATTGTGTTTATCCAGACGAGCAAGCTGTCCGCTCGTATGTCGAGCCCTTGGGCGTCGAGGTGATGGCCGGGGACATTGTAGAAACAGTGAAGCGCCTTTCTTCCGAACAAATCGTCCTGGCGTTTGTCGATACCGACAATTACAGCCCAGCTTACGCTGTCCTCGACGTTATTCAAGACCGCGTCGTGAAGGGCGGTGCGATTGTGTTCGATCACTACACCGGTCGAAATCGACATCTATACACATTGGGCGAAAGGATCGCAGCCAAGCGCCTCCTCGAAGATCCTCGCTATTTCAACCTTCACGATTCAGGAGTATTTTTTAAGCAGCAATGAGCGAAACCATTCACAAAAAATTCCCTAGACAGACGAAGAAAGAAAAACGGAGGCCTACACCTCGGCCGGAGGTCTATGACCTTTATTGGAAGTTCGCCGCGAAGAGGCAGGAAATCTTTGAGAAAAGGATGGCCGGAGCCGCAGCACCTTGGACAGACGATCCCATCCTGCAGAACTTCAAATTCTGTAATGTTTACCGCGCTGCTGACCGGGTATCCCAGTTCTTGATCCGAGAGGTCGCCTATAATCCCACAAACAACTCAAACGCTGACCGCCTCTTCCAGATCGTGGCTTTCAGAACCTTCAGCAAACCGGAAACCTGGCTCGAAATAACGCGCGAGCTAGGGCACGCGCCCGTTCTGTCAGACCTTAAATCAGGAGCTTTTGAAGCGGCTTTGACAAAAGTGAAGAATCGTGGAAACGGCCTGTACACCGGAGCTTTCATACTGTGCGCAAACAAGGCTTTTGGCTTCGACGAAAAGCACAGGAACCATGTAGCTCTTTTCAAGCAAATGTTTCTTCAGTGCGACCTCGCCGCTAAAATCGAAGCGGCACCATCACTGAAGGCAATCGTAGAATTGCTAGAGTCATTTCCGCTGACAGGCCCGTTCATGTCGTACCAAACTGCCATCGATTTGAACTATTCCGCGATCGTAAATTTTGATGAAGATGACTTCACACAAGCCGGTCCCGGGGCGCTCAGAGGCATCAAAAAGGCTTTCATTGATATCGGTGACTATACGCCGACTGAAATCATCAAAAGTATGGTAAACAACCAAGAGAAGGAATTCGCGAGACTCAAATTGAGTTTTGACGGACTATGGGGGAGGCGGTTGCACGCCATTGATTGCCAGGGGCTCTTCTGCGAGTTGGACAAATACTGCAGGGAAGCCGTTCCTCAGCTAACAAGCATCCGCACGCGAATTAAAAAACGTTTTAAGGCGTCCCCTGAGCC
Source organism: Verrucomicrobiota bacterium (assembly GCA_013286145.1). Classification (GTDB taxonomy): domain Bacteria; phylum Verrucomicrobiota; class Verrucomicrobiia; order Methylacidiphilales; family UBA1321; genus JABDGH01. The sequence goes on along the minus strand of JABDGH010000025.1, from coordinate 12,903 downwards.
AATGAAATTATTTTTCCCGCCGAAATGGCGCCTCAACGAGCGAATCAAGGTAAGTGGGCAGGCAGGTCGAGAGAAGGGTGAATTCCATTTGAGTTCAGACCCAGTTGGACGCCCGCAAAGGGGGACTCGTCAAGGCGAGGCCCTTCTCCCAATGGGAGATGTGCGACCCATGACTGGCAACCAAGTTGACCGGTAGGTATTTGAAGTTGTATAATTTGTGGACTGCACCGCTTCAATTGGGCGGTGAAAACGGGCTGCCACTCAAAGGTAAAACGGCAATGATAAATCAAATTTACATCAAGAATTTTAAGATTTTCCAATTGTTTTCACTGTCACTCAACGAAGACTTGAATATCATCGTGGGGAACAACGAGGCTGGAAAATCCACCATTCTTGAAGCAATCGCTTTAGCCCTCACAAAGCGAATCAATGGGAAAGCGGTCGAGTACGAGATCACCTCGCACCTTTTCAACAAAGCCAGCGTGGGAAATTATTTGGCGCAGATAGCTGCGGGTAAAAACCCTGCGCCGCCGGAAATCATCATCGAACTCTTCATGAAGGATTCTGCGGAGTTGCAGCGCCTCCGGGGAAACAACAATTCCCAAAAGACGGATTGCGTGGGTTTGAAACTGACAATTGCATTTGACGACGAATATGCCGACGAATACGCAAAACTGCTTGAAGACCGGGCGCAGATTAAAACGGTTCCGACTGAATATTATAAGGTGACCTGGCATTCGTTTGCCAACAATGCCATCACTCCGCGGAGCCTCGCGATTGAGGTTTCAAACATAGACGCAACGACCATCCGCCTGCAAAGTGGCACCGATTATTTTTTGCAGGAAATCATCAACGGTAGTATGGACGCGAAAGAAAAGGTCTCGTTGGCCATTGCTTATCGTAAATTGAAGGAGCAATTTTCAGCTGAAGCGGCCATCACAGGCATCAACACCAAGCTGACGCAGAAGCAGGGCGCAATAACCAATAAGAAGCTGGCCATTTCCATAGATACATCTCAAAAGACCAACTGGGAAAACGCCCTGGTTCCACATCTGGATGAGCTGCCTTTTCAATTCATCGGCAAGGGTGAGCAGAGTGCGCTTAAAATCATGCTGGCTCTTGAGCGACAGGCGCACGATGCCAATATTATTTTGATCGAGGAGCCGGAAAATCATCTGTCGTTTACTTCGATGAACGTACTAATAAAAAAAATTCGGGAGAAGTGCGCCGGCAAGCAGATTATCATTGTGACGCACAGCGCGTACGTCTTGAATAAGCTCGGGATCGAAAAGGTGATTTTCCTGCATGGAACAAAGCACTCGATGCTAAAAAACCTGCCAGAGGACACGCAGCGATATTTCAAAATACTTCCCGGATACGACACGTTGCGGCTCATTTTGGCGAAGAAGGTGATTCTGGTAGAGGGGCCGTCCGATGAGTTGGTGATTCAGAGAGCATTCCGGGACCGGCATGGAAAATTACCAATCGAGGCGGGGGTGGATGTCATCAATGTTCGCGGTCTTTCCTTCGCTCGGTTTCTTGATATCGCCAAGGAGTTGAAAAATGAGGTGGTGGTGGTGACCGACAATGACGGCGATTACAAGAATAAAATTGAAAAAAAGTATCATCCCTACGCAAGCGTAGGCACGATCAAGATTTGTGCCGATAAGAATGATGGGCTTCGGACCTTGGAGCCGCAGATTGTGGATGTGAATGACTTGAAGGTCTTGAACAAGGTGTTTGGAACTGCGTCAGAAACGAAGCAGGAAGTGGCAGACTTTATGGTCGCCAATAAGACGGAATGCGCGCTTTCACTCTTCGAGACGGCTGAAAAGGTTACATTTCCCGCATATGTCCAAGCTGCTGTCAGCTAAAAACCAAATCCTGGTTGCCAGTGCGGGATCGAGGAAGACCACTCAGATTGTCGAGGCAGCCGTTGGCTTGGCGGGCAAACGCGTGTTAATTACTACCTACACGAACGAGAATTTGGACCAAATCAGGGAGTTTATCACTGACAGATGTGGTTGCATACCCAAGCACATCACAGTTCTTTCGTGGTACAGCTTTCTTCTCCAAGACGGAGTTCGCCCGTATCAATCGTTTGTCACTTCAGAAGGACGGCGGGTCAATTCAATCCTGTTTGAGTCCCTTCCAGACTGGCAACGGCGCATTGCAAAAGCAAATGCCGACATCTATTTCTTAACAAAAGGGGATGATGTATACAGGGACCGCGTCTCCGAGTTGGTTTGCACGTGCGACGACAAGTCTGGCGGGCTGGTCATAAAGAGGCTGGAAAAGGTTTACGACGCCATTTTCATCGACGAAGTCCAGGACATGGCCGGCCACGACTTGACCTTGCTCGAAAAACTGTTCAAGTCGTCTTCCAACATGACTGCTGTTGGCGACCCGCGCCAGGGAACTTATAGCACTAATAATTCAATAAAGAACAAAAAATTCAAAAAATCAGGGATGCTTGCCTGGCTTGAGCAACATGAAGGCGCTGGCTTGGTCAAGATTGTCGAAAAAAACGAATGTTACCGCTGCAACCAGACCATTTGTGATTTTGCGGATGCATTGTTTCCGGAGTATGCGAAAACGAAATCGTTAAACGCCGATGTTACGGGACACGATGGGATTTTTGAGATAAAGGCTGCGGCGGTATCTGACTATGTCAAGACGCACAGGCCGGTCGTGTTGCGATGGGACAAACGCGCCGATACGATGCAATTGCCGGCCATAAATTTTGGGGCGTCCAAGGGAAGAAGCTATGACCGTGTTCTGATATTTCCAACCAAGCCAATGCTCGCGTATCTGGCAAACCGAGATATTTCTCAGGCTGGAGACCGTTCCAAATTTTACGTTGCAGTTACCAGGGCTCGATATAGCGTGACGTTTGTCATGGACATGTGATTATGCCGGAAGTCACTTAGCTGATCGCTCATTACCTCGATGTGGTCAGTGTGCGGTACCTCCGCCGGGCCACAGAGGATTCCGATGAACTTCAAACACAGTCGTGGCAATCGTTATGGATCTTTAATTTATGCAAGAAACTAGAAGCCAACCGGGTCCGTACGACCCCTGTTATTGCCGTTCGGGGAGAAAATATAAGTTTTGCCACTATCCCATAGACAGTGCACCCGCCGCAGATCGGCGCGAATTATCGCAGAAGATGTATATTGCGCTCTGGGAAAGAAGTGCGAATTATTTCGGCGATCAAGGATGCTATAAGTGGATGGGTTCCATTCTCGCGAAATATTTGCCGAATCTAGTTCTGGACATTGGCTGTGGGAATGGGGATGGCATTGTGGCAATAAAACAAGCCTGTCCGTCTTCTAGAATAATTTCCTGCGATGATAACGCCTATTGCCTGCAAACGACACAGGATCGGATCAAGGCAATGGGATTAAATGTGGAGCTGATTCGCCGACTGCGACAAAGAAGCGCCGGAGATGGTTATCATCAAATGGAGGCCGTGGCTGGAATTCTGAAAACGCCGACTGAGTTAATAGACATTTCCTTGATCGAGGCCGACATTATTTGGGATAAGGAATTTCGAGACTTTCTAAAAACGTTGGCCAAATTTGACGCCATCACGGTTTGGCTAATTGGGACCTATCACCTTAAACCTGAATGCAGAAATCTGGGCAGCAAAGTCGAAGCAGGTATATATAGACTAAAGGTTCAAAACTCTGTGTATACACTAGCTGATCAAGTCCTTCGGGTTGGAGGTGTCTTGCAAATCGTGGACCGTGGCGAATTGCCGAGGGAAAAACATCTAATCGACGAAACCTACGAGTCTCATAGGGAACAAGCTGAGGGAACGTCACTTGAAGTTGTACAGGTTGATTTTATACAGTATGAGGAACTAAGCAACGGTACAGGAGTTTCCACCATCAGAACGTTGGGGTTGAGTGGTCGGATGCCGGAACACAATCAGCTCGCAATGAATTCGGTCATTTCGATTAAACGGTAAAAACGCGCCGAAGACAATGACTAGAAATATGCTAACGTTTTAATACCTCTTACTCAGTCCGGCGGCTTAAAATGACGATCCGCCTCCTTCCAACGTGTTCTAACTTAATCCTGATGAAGCGCCGATCTTCGCGGTTTCTGGGCGGGCGCCTGTGAAAATACCCACCGGTATTACTGGATATCGGGCTTTTTGTGCGGCTGGCGTTGGCGGTCCATTTCAGCAACGAACTCCTCTGAACTCATTGGCACACACTCAGCTTGCAGCATCTTGTAGCAAGCCCTGACCATGGCAAGCAATCGATTGTCTCGAGACAAAAAGACGTCGGCCATGACTCCATAGGCTGCGTGGGTAGTATCGTGAATCGACGACCGCATTCCGCTCTCCCTCTCTCTACCAAATCCGGCGTCACGCATGCTCCGGAAGCACATCTCAACGAGCGCGCTGGTTGTCGCGTACGACTCACGAAGCTTCGAACCGTATGGGATTTCGAGGTCTCTATATCCTCGGAACGCGAGCCTAGTTTCGAAAATTCGGAGAATTTCTGGATCTTTGAAAACATCGACGGGTGGTGGTGGCGAGGAAGACGGAGGAAGCTGTTCTCTCAATGCGCCTTCATTTCCTTCGGCAATATACGTGAGATCATACTGATCAATCACACGCTTAAAACAGACGCTTGGGTGCTCTTGCCTGAGAATCACTGGGCCAGATTGAGAGGGCAGGAACTCCCAGCAGTCAGTGAGATCCGCAAAAAAGTTTAGATGGGCCTGAATGTAGATGTCACAGTCCGCATCGGTTGCATCCGTACGGTAAATATTCGCGATCTCTTCGACGTGCGCTGGGCTGTAAACAATTCTCCCGCCCAGACCTCGAAACTGTTTTACTGCGGCCGCAACTTCAGGCCGCCTCCGTTTCAACACGTCGATGGCAACGTTGTGATCGAGATAGAGCAGCTTGCCTTTCATCAGGCATATTCCGGCAAACTGCCTGCCAAATCAAGGAGGCAGTTCGTGAGACAACGAAATATATAATAGGGTTGCAGCCGCACAGAGAGCTCGCTGGGCCAAGTTCAAGGCTTCGAAAAAGGCCTGATTTCGGTCGAATGCTAATGGGCAGCCTTAAATGGCTACACATTTTGCTTGGCTGAAACTTGCGAACTCGGCAAATTTTACCGTCATGCACGATTTGTCTGCTGCATGTATTTTGTGCGTATATGAAAAAAAATACCGCAAGCCAGAGCCGCATCGGTCCTTCAGTCGACGTATAAAAAAATGTTTACGAGCTCTATCAAACGCCAAAAGTGTAACTGCGCACGTGAGATCCAAAGGGCAATTGAGATACTTCCGGATGTCCAAAAATCAGTCGAAATCATTGCCCGCGAAATCGCTCGGCAACTGAAAGAAGAGGAATAATCATTTTACCGCCGTGCATAGCCATGCTCTTCGTTTACATTTTTGCCCCAACCTAATTACTTCGGTCTTCTAGTTGTCGTCATGCGGGAATCTATATCACTCTTCAGGAGTCCGCCCGCTCTCGAACTCATTTTTGTAGTGAACATATATGAGTGCGGCCGCACGTCGCGCTTTTCGCAACGAAGTTCGAACATCGTCCAAGTCCTCCAAGATTTAAAGTCATTAATCAAATCACTTCATGGAAACTTGAGGCCCTCTATGTGCCAAAAGGAATTCAGAATCACCCGAAACCTTGTTTCAAACGACAAACTGCGACACCTTGGTCCATTCTTTTTCGACATCTATTCTATTTGCGTCTAAGTCTCCCGGTTCACACTGCCCCCACACTGATTTACGTCGGCTCCAAAACCCATCATCGCACGTTTGTGCTTCAACCGCAATAGACCAAAACAGTCTATTGCGGAACCGCGCGATAAAATGCTCCGTTATTCGTGACCGCGCTGGGATCCGTGAAAATATAAGGCTGCGAAGCGGTCAATGTGATATTTGTGATGGTCGTCCAGTTTGTCCCGCCACCGAGGGAGGTTGCTTCTTGTATGGCATAGCTGGCCCCTACCGGGCCATACAAAATCAAACTCGGAATGCAGCGCTCATCAAGAAAGCTCAAACTGACGTTTGAACTCATATTTGTGCCAACCACATTGGAAGCAACTACATCATAAAGGCCGAGATTCGTAACGCCCGTCGAGGGAATTGTGTAGCTAGAGTTGGTAGCATACGCGATGTTTGTTCCGTTGAATTGCCATTGATAGTTTGGGTTGGGGTCGCCGACAGCGCTGGCGGTAAACGAAACGTTATTGCCCTGCGAACAAACCACACTCATGGGCTGTAATGTAAACGACGGAGCAGCATAGAGGGAAGCATACGAATACGACGCAGAAGATTCCCCCCAATCAGCCTCCCAATTTGATCCGCAATTTGAGAGCGTGCCTACTCCGCCTAGAAACATTCCATTTGTACCAATCGTGCCAGGAAGTGTTCCCCCACACCCTAACAACTCAGGGTCATTCCATGAAATAGAATTTCCCATTGTGTTTCCGGTTATTTGATAAGTGAGCCCATCATGCGCAGCTGTACCAGTAAAAATGCCGGTGGTGAAATCTTCGTTTGTTATTGTAAGCGTGTAGCCGTAAGTGACATCTTGAGATGTAACACCCAGGTGAAAGACATTTTGCACATCCCAAATGGCATTAGCGAGACAGACGTTGGCCAAGATTATCTGGATGGCAATCATAGCGCAAACGGATTTGCAGTAAGTGGTTTTTTGAATCGCTTTATTCATGGCCTTATGTTGCTTGATACCCTTGATCGGACTCGGCTTTCTGATCCGCCTTGAGTGCTGACCTTTGGATTGGTTTAAGTTGTGATTTCCCATTTGGCTTCGTGCCCGCGACCAGCGTGGGCTGTTTTCAGGATTTTGACTCCCCTCTGCATTGTTGCAAGTGTTTTCATCGTCTTTCAGTTTCCATGCTCTGTCTTTCTTGTTCCGAGGCTCTACGGGCATCATTTTGGACCACCAACACGCCTTTCAGTCCGAATGGAAAGGCAGCGCCTCTGCGGCCCCGGTGTTCCTCTACATTTTTGACACGTTCTGTGTTCATCCTGACATCGCGGTTGCCAATCTCAGCCGCCCAATCCAAACTCCTTTTTGAAGTGAGCGTATATGAGTGCGGTTCATGCTTCGCTTTTCGCATGGAAGTTCGAGCTTCAGCCAAGTCTCCCAGGAATCTAACCCGAAACGCTTGTAAGAGTTCAGCCATAGTTTAAGATCTTCGATGGTTTGGTTTAGATTCTGTCCGACCTCCGCAGGAAAGATCATGGATCTGGCAAAACTCGGTAAAAATACTGCGAGCTACAGGGAGTGATGGTGTCCAAGTTTGTGTCAACCCAAAGTTGAACAGGTTGGGTCAGGGTAATGCTGCCTGCTGTTACCCAACCATTGGAATCGGCCAAATTTTGTGTACGTTGGATGATGTAGCTGTATCCGACAGTACCCGTAATTGTAAGATTTGGGCTGAATCCAATCGTATACAGCGCTGAAGTAACCGTGAGAGCAGCTGGCCCATTTGTAGCGCTTCCGAAGGAATTGCTCACGATCACGCTATAATTCCCTGCATTTGTGAACTGGATGCTGGAGAACACTAAGGCGCAATTGGTTGCGCCCGGTATCGGCGTGCCATTGTCATACCACTGATAACTTAGGGGATTGCTGCCCCATGCGAGCACCTTTAAGGTCAGATTTTCCCCCCAATAAGCTGTTGCGCCGATAAACGGCTTGATTATTGTCGGAAACATTTCAAGTTCGGCGCACAGGCTTGTCGCAATCCCCAATGAGTTTGAGACGATAACAGAGTAGCAGCCCAGATCGGCCTGGGTGACATTTGAAATAGTCAAAGTTGCAAAAGAAGCGCCTGGGATATTCGTTCCGTTAATGAGCCAAGAATAGTTTAATGGACCGGCGCCGGCTGCCACGACATTGAAGGTTGCGGTCTGGCCCGCATAAACAAGCTCGGCTTGTGGTTGGATTAAAATTTCAGGGGGTGTTGAATTACTGCTAATTCCACAAACTATGGGATTGGTGTTTGCTCCGGCTAGATTCGGTGTGCCAAGATTGTAATCCAGCCGGCAATAGCCGGTACCGCCGGAAGCTCCGGGACCACGGTAATATGGGCCGACCATGCCGGCGCCACCCCCGCTGCCGCCGTTCAAATCAATGCCCTGAACGGATTGCGGGGCGATGCCGGTCGCATCCCAGCATTGCAGCCAGACCAATCCGCCTGACCCGCCACCCCCGCCGTACGTTTGTCCCGAAGCGCCCGATACGTCAATCTGTCCGGTCATCACAATGGCCGTAGCGGCCGCAAAAACCATTCCGCCGCCAGCGCCACCCGAATCGGTTCCTCCTCCTCCTCCCGAACCCAAAAAGAGATGCTGGAACGTTAAATCTTGATCCAAACTCCCGCCGCCACCGCCGAATTCCCAATTTCCACTGCCGCCGCCGCCCGTGCCATCCAACGAAAACGATTGCCCCGATTCGTTGCCGCCACCTCCGGCAAAGCCTTCGCCACTGGCGGTGACCGTGCCTGCGATGGTCAAGGTGTTTTCTGCGCGGAACACGATGAGGCCACCGGAGGTCCCGTTGAAATTTGTGGCAGCCAGGGTGCCGTTGATGGTCACATTGGAAAAGTTCGGGACCCGCTGCACCACGACGATCTCCTGGGTCGTATCAAACGCATTGGTCGGCATGGAATCCAGCGTCATCAGGTTGCCGCCGCTGATCCCGGTGACGTGGAAAAACTCGTACTGACCAGCCGCCCCGGTCGCATCGTCGGCCTGGTACACGTAGAGCATCACTTCATCACCGGGTTGAAACCCAGAGGTGCTGCCAACATTAATTTGAGTGATGTTTGTCTGTGCAGGTGAGATCAAAGAAGTCGAAACGGCGCCGATACTTGAGCCGAACACGGTTGTCTGACCTGATGGTACGGTGAAATTCCCATCGTTTCCGCTGCCAACGTTAACCGACTCACCGACAGCTATTAAGTTGCAAGGGCAAATAAACATTAGAGAAGCAAAAACCAACAAGCAAAATCGTCGCAAACAGTTAATTTCAAAGAATTTGCAGTCGTAGTTGAACTTATTGCCGAAATGGAATATGTTTTTCATATAAGTTTTTTGGTAATTGTGCGAATGCAAATTGGTTTATTTTCTGATTTTCCGACACTCACTGTTCGCATAGTAGTTTTATGGATGGTATTGTTTCATTGCCATCTGAAAAAATTCGCGAAACGTCACCTCTGCGGGAAAAAATCTCTTTTTGGAGCCGCAATTCTTCGATTGCCCAAACGACGGCCAATAAAGGAATCGAAGGGCAAACGACTGCTAACCCGTTTAAAACGAATCCTGGTTAGTGCTGCAAACGCGGGACTTGATTGGGTGTTGGGGATCCACACTCAATAGCCAATGCCCAAGCAAGTGCTTGATCACAAATCAGGTGGTTTACTAATCCAAGCCTGATCGCGGTATAGACGAGATGTGCTTTTTTCGCCCCGATGGCCAGGACGACGACGCCGCGATGATGATTTCCTTTTCGGGCTATATTTTGATATTGTTCGCGTGTAATCCCCGTCCAAAGCGAGTTGATCACCTTTATATGCTCTTCATCTTCGGGTTTGGGGTATTCCGATTTGGGAATGAGCACGCCTCCCAAATCTCCCAATGTGATTTTTTCAAAAAATTCGCGATTGATGCCGCCTATTTCACACAGCTCCACACCACACATACGCCAATGCCAGCTGGCGGAACCTGCGCTGGTCAGGATTGTGTCCATGCTGTCTATCAGAGACTGTTCGCCGTCCTCGGCCGGACCGAAAATAAGCCGGTAGGCGTTGCAGCGCTGAATGAATCGGCGAATTATCATGTCTTCGCCCGCATCAACAAATTCCTTCGGAAGTACTGCCGGAATTCCTGTAAGCGACAGCCGGTTGGGGTTCTCGCCATTCAAAAGAGCGTCTAGTTCGGCTACAAGAAATGAAGACGAGTTCGAGCGCAGTGAACTGCCATAAGGCTCGCCGCAAGTGGGAATAAACCTGATGGGTTTTTTCCCCCGGGTCAATTTAAGTTGTGCCGCGTCGAGGCTTTTGATCGCCGAAGCAAGCGTTGCTCCCCAAGCCACGCCAACGCTTTGGGACTGACAAATCAATTCCGTCAAGCATGGAGCCGCCTCAAGGCTGAACCGTTCCAACCGGGTTTCAATGGCCCTAGGGTCGTCGTCAATACTGCCGCTGTCAAAAACATGAATCCGCTGAAAAATCCTTTTTTGCGGGTCGTGCGGGTCAACCCCCTTTACCCGAAGCCGGTCTTGTAAATGCTCGACGTAATCAAGCTGCTGCAATTGTTTAAGCCGTTCAGCCGAAAGCTGATTGTTACAGTTAAATTTAACGCTTTCACGGTATAACCCTTGTACCTCCGCTTTTTTGAGCAGGTTGTCCACCGTTCCTACCGGCAGGTCAAGAACATCTGAAATCACGGCAATTTTCATGTCCTTTGCACGAAGATACGCAACTTCTTCAATGTGCTTTTGTTCAAAATGTCTTTTCATGGGGTTGGATGAGATCTGAATCGGGATTTCCCTTTGGTTTCCTGTCCACAATTAACGTGGCATATCTTTCTGATTTTCTTCCTGCACCACCGATTTGCAAGCCCAATTTCTGGTTTATTTTTAGCTCTTTTCTGACAACGAGGCCTGGACACTCTCCCCAGACGAAGGAGCCTGTGCAGGGTTTGAAGCCACCACCGACAAAAGCAATGGACATGACAGGATAACGAGTAATGCAATCCTTTTGTGTAGCGACTTCAGCCTGCAGATTGGCATTAAATTGGCGAGCGTCGTCGTTTAAAGAAATCTCTTTTGATTTTGGCAAAGGGGATGAAAGGTTGCGACAGTCACCTATTGAATAAGAACGCACTAAGAATGGAGACAATGCCGGAGATTCCAGACGGAATGAAGACCGCCAGATAAGTTGGATCTTGAAACCACCGTGCAAAAGCACCACGATCTTCCATCTCAATCTGTTTACGTACGATTTCTAGATTAGCCAGGTAAACATCTCTCGTTACTGATTTTTGACTAATTGGTTCCGTATTTTCAGCAGTAGGCACGCAAAAATAATCTTCTTTTGAGTTTCTTGTCAATAGTATGGCTGTTTCCAGCCTCTTTAGGGCATCTTTTCGCACTTTGTCAGCAGCCCGACGGACCATCCACCAGCAAACAGCGGCTCCCAAAAAATTCATTGCAAAAATTGCGATGAGGCCCGGGGGCCACGTCCAATTGTCAAAGCAAGGGCATCTGGAAAAAAGCAGAACCATTTGAAGGAATATGGGGCCAAACATTAACGGCCCAATTTCGCCAGTCTGAACTGCGGCGAAGTCGACATCAAGAAGGCCGTCCAAATGTTGGGTGCCCACACCAAGTTTGACAGCGTTCCTCTGTAGCGGCGGCTCTGGCCAGCAGGTTGGATGACGGCTTATGTAATCAAGGAATCGTTTTGTGAGAAGGGCCGTGTCGAAAACGTAAAATAGAACCAACAACGTAAGGAAAACCGTTGTTCCAAGCATAAATCCATCAAAAAAATGCGAGAATGGGCCGCGGATTAGTAGAAACGTCGGAATGTCCCGAAAATATGATACCATTGACCACGCGAGCAACACGTAGACAATCACCCCAATTAAGGCTCGTCTTAATCGATTGCGACCGCGACCCAAGTTGAGATAACACTTGAAGAGTGCTGCTGCATTGACGCAAGCTTCCTTTACTCCTGCATTTGCGACTTCAATGAAAGGTGGCATCCAACCAGCAATCAAAGCGACGTTTCGTTCCTGGTTTAATTCTGCTTCTGCCTGTTTCCAATGGGCAGCATCCATGTTTGTAGGACGTCCGGACTTTTCCCAGAGACCGTAGGCATCCTTTTGCACGATTCCTTGCGCGACCGCCGCACTGATAGAGTGCTTCCATCTTTTATATAGGCAATCGTCGTAAAACGCCTCCCATGTTTGATTCGAGGCATCAGTTTCGCGAAAATAACTATACCAAAGTCTTCGGCGATGACGCCAGCGACGATAAGTTGCAACGATGAAGAAGAAGGCCACCCCGCCCAAGGCAACGGTTCGCAGGTATTCTGAAGGCCAGATGCTGACACCATCAGAGAAATTCCACGGTTCTTCACCGGGTGTGTCTGCGATTTTCCAAGTAATACACAAGAAGCTCACACCTAGAACGAGGAATAAAACGAAGCCGCAAACCGCCTGCGATAAAGTGCGGGGTGAAAGTTGGCGGTTGTATTCTTCTGTCTCTGCCTCTTGGATCGCCACCGAACACGTTTGGTATCCCGACTTCCGCTGAAATCCTCCGTAAAATCCGGCGTAAAAAAGCAAGACCAAGGCACCAAACAAAAGCATCGCCAAAATCAGCATCCATCCGCGTATAAGCAGGGGATTTGTTCGCTGTACTTTTTGAGTGCCGTCGTCAACATCAATCCTGACCGGGCCACCGCGTCCAATTTTGTAAAGCCCTCCATCCAAATCGGCGCGGTTAGCGTTCAGACTGTCTGCGCCATCGCCCTCGAAATCTTTAACTGCGCCGAAACAGGCCCGGAAAACAGCCGTCTGATATACATCTCGAAAAGGCGCAAATTGTTCTGACAAGTCCTGGGTGTTGGTTTTCGTGAGGGTGGGATTCAAAGGATAGGCAGATCCGATGAGCAGGTTGCGTGTGTATTTGATCCCTTTGGCCGTCCAGAGCGGCGCATCAAGATCAGTAGTGAAGAAAACTGCTTCAGGGAATCTGTGTCTAAATTCTTGCAGTAAGATCAACTTGTCGTATGCATCACTGCCGGTAAGACCGAAGGCGATGATCCTTCCGTGACCCTGAAATTTCATTTCGTGATCTTTTTGCTTTATAAA
>JABDGH010000024.1:5957-32483 GCA_013286145.1 Verrucomicrobiota bacterium | reverse complement strand
AAACCGACGACGCCTATGTCACGGGGCATCTTCATAACATCTCATCCCGCATCAATGAGGCGGTAACGGATGTCCTGGTCAAAGATAATCAGTTTGTGCAGCAGTGCGAATTCATTGCCACTCGCGGGTGAAAAGCTGTCAACTTTTCCTCCAAAAATCTTGTCGGGAATTGAATCGATGGTGTGCTCATATAAAATGCATTCGGTTAAGTTTTGGCAGGAGCGCCGGGTTTGGTGGCTTTGCCCAGCAGAAAAATCAGAGGCAGCGTGAGAATAAAAACGAGGGCGACGAAGTAAAAGACGTCGCGATAACTTAGTAGTGAGGCCTGAAAATTAACGGATTTGTCCAGAAGGCTGAGTGCCTGATTTTGAACCCCGACGGTATCGCCGGAAAAGATGTTGAACAAAGAAGTGTTGGAGCTTAGACGATCCTGGTACGCGGGATTGGTATCGGAAATATGGTAGATAATCTGCGAACGATGTACGAATTCCTGCTTGGCAACGAGGGCGGTAATCGCGGCGATGCCGATGCTGCCGCCAAGCTGTCGTGTAAGACTGAAAAAGCCGGATCCTGAGGCAATATCGGCCTTGGGCAACGGCCCGAGCGTGGCCAGTGAAAGCGGCAGGAACATGAGCACGGTTCCGAATCCACGCCAGATCATCGGCCAGTAAAGATTTTCGCTGCCGGTATCGGGATTGATGTGCGTGAGACTCAGCATTAAGCCGATGGTGATCAGGCAACCGGTGGTGATGAGCATTCGCGGCGAAAGTATTTTCGAAAGGGGGGCGAGCGCAAAAGTAGCCACCGCCGAGGCGATTGCTCCCGGCACAAGAAGCAGTCCGGTTTTGGTGGCGGTAAATTGAAGGACAGTTTGAGTGAAAACAGGGATGACGAAAATAGTTCCATAGAGTCCCATGCCCACGACGAGCGAAATGAGGCTGCCAGCCGTGAGGGATCGATAACGCAGGACGCGCAGATCGACCGCAGGATATTCGATGCGTAGTTCCTGCCAGATAAAAAGAGCCATGCCGGCAACGCTCAGCAGCGCCATGCGTTGGATGAAGACGGAGGAGAACCAATCGTCCTGCTGGCCTTGTTCCAGCACGGTTTGCAGCGAGCCGAGTCCAATCGCGAGAAAAAGAATGCCCATCCAATCGACCGTATTGCTTTTGCGTGTGTCGGGTTCATCCGGCACCAGAAAGGTGCTGCTGAGGAACACGGCCAGAATGCCCAACGGAACATTGATGAAAAAAATCCATCGCCAACCGAAGTTGTCGGTCAGGTAGCCGCCGAGCGCGGGGCCAATGGCCGGTCCTGCGATGATTCCGAGGGTGAAGACGGTGCTGGCCTTGGCTTGTTCCTCGCGCGGAAAAGTTTCAAACATCAGGGCCTGCGCCTTGGCCAGAAGACCGCCGCCGCCGAGTCCCTGGATCACGCGACCGATGATCAGCGTGGAGAGGCTGGTCGCCATTCCGCAAAGAATCGAAGCGAGAGTGAACGCAACGAGCGAAAAAATGAAATAGCGCTTTTTACCGAAATAGAGACCGAGCCATGCGGAAAGGGGAATGACGATTACGTTGGCAATCGAATAGCCGGTCGATACCCAGCCGATTTCCGACAAGGTTGCTCCCAGATTGCCCTGCATGTAGGGCAGCGCGACGTTGACGATGCTGACGTCGATTACCTCTAAAATAGCAGCGAAAGAAGCAGTTATGGCGATGGCCCATTTCAACCATCCCTGTCCTGCGGCGCGCTGGGCCAGGCCAGAAAGTCCCTGCGGCATGACTATCGCCACGGCTGCGCTCACCGTTCAATTCCTTTCAGAAAAAGCTCAACACAGGTTTTAACGTAGCGTTTATTGGGATAGACGGATTCGGTGAGGGGGCGACGCATGACTCCGGAGAGCAACATTCCGGTGAGGGCATCGGCTGCCGTGGTGGCATCGAGATCTTTGCGCACCAGGCGGCTTTTCTGTGAAGCCTCCAGATAATGGATGAATTTTTGTCGTATAGGCTTGCTCGATTCCACAAACAGGCGGCGACAAAGCTTCAAGTGACGGTTTAATTCTCCGAGGAAAGTGCGGACAAAATTTTCATTTTCGTGAAGCATTTGCACATAAGCCTCGGCATAAGTCGTCACGGTTTGTCGCAGATCGGCCTTTGTTTCAAAGGGAGCTTCGTTGAATACGTGGGAGCAGCGTTGCGAGCACTGGATAATGACCTGCCGTAAAAGTTCATTCTTATTTTTAAAATGGCGAAAAAGCGTCACTTCATTAACTTTCGCTCGCCGTGCGATTTCGCGCGTGGTAGCTCCGGAAACACCGTCCCTGGCGAAGACTCGGATGGCGGCCTCCAGGATTCTTTGATCTGTCTTTTTCATGCAAGTACATGCTTGCATGAAAGAAAGAGTTTTGCAAGTTGCGATAGGCGCTTTTTGCGGGATGAATGTATTTCCGAGAACGAAGACTTGTTTGCCCGGTTGATATCCGGCTAACGTCGCGATCACCGCATGAACACCGTTTCCGAATCGTCCCCGCGTTTTCTCGGCATGTCGCCTGCGCTTGCGGCCATTCTGATCATTGGTTCCGTCACGGTTTTACGGCTTTTTTTCTGTGTCTGGTTGCCGATCCTGCCTGATGAGGCCTATTATTTTCAGTGGTCACGTCATTTGGACGCGAGCTATTTCAGCAAGGGTCCGGCGGTGGCTTATACGATTGCCGCAGGCACCGCTCTCTGGGGGGGTAATAATTTTGGCGTTCGTTTTTTTGCCGTGATGCTTTCGGCGGGCACAGCCTGGCAGATTTTTCTTCTCGCTCGTCGCTGGTATGACGAGACCACGGCGTTGATCGCAGTGCTCTTCGCAGGGATTGTTCCCCTTTACGCCGTGGGAGCAGTGGTCATGACCATCGATCCGCTCTCCGCCTTTTTTTGGGTCTGGGCGGCTAATTTATTTTCTCGTGCCCTTGATTCAAGTCGTCAGATCGACTGGCTCCTGACTGGTTTTGCGGTCGGTTGCGGTTTTTTGGCAAAATATCTCAACGCATTGGAATTGGTGGCTTTTCTTGTCTTCCTCTTGCTTGTTCCCGAGAGGCGTCGATTGCTACTGAAGCTAGGCTTCTGGTCGATGCTTGCGATTGCGGTGCTATGTACAATGCCAGTCTGGTGGTGGAACTATCAGCATGGTTGGTCGAGCGTCAATCAGCTTGCAAATCGCGGACACTTGGGGGAATCATTTCATTGGAGCTTTTTGAACTTTCTAAACTTTCTTGAAAACCAGGCCCTGGTAATTTCTCCGCTGCTTTTTTTGTTATTGCTGGCCACCGCCGTTCAAGTATTCATTGGTCGGTTTGGGAAAAAAACAAATCGAGAAAATGAGGGAGAACTTTTGCTTCTCCTGCTTTTTCTCTCTGTTTTTCTGCTTTACGCTGTGCTGGCTTGGCATCTCAAGGGCGAGCCCAATTGGCCAGCCGTTTCATACCTGACGCTCATCATCATTCTTGCTTCACGTTGGAGACAGATTTTGACGACAAGAATTACTCGCATATTGATGGCGGCAGCCTTTCTTATGGCCATGCTGGAAACCATTGTGCTCCATAATCCCGAACCGTTGAATCTTCCGCCAAAGCTGGATCCACTGGGGAGAGTGGTCGGATGGTCACAAATCGCATCACGCCTGGATGATCTGCGGAATCAGGAACACGCCGACATTCTCATCGCCGATGCTTACAAGGAGGCCAGCGTCTTTTCCTTTTACTTGCCGGACAAGGCATTTATTTACACGTTAAGGCACGTTCCCCCTGCGAATCAGTTCGATTTTTGGCCCACTTATCCGACGGTTGCACCGCATCGCGCGCTGTGGATTACGGGTGAAAATTCCAGCGCAGCCCTCAGCAAGGACTACAACACGATCACGTTTATCGAATGCGTGATGATCAGTTTTCATGGAAGACCCTTCCGCGAATACACCATTTATCTTTGTGAAAATAGGTAACAAACAGGTGAAGATTCGTTTGGCGGATTGAAAAGTGGCAACAGGCATCTATCTTTAGATAAGCCTCTTCTTCCTCATGACCTACACCGATGCGCTTTCTTATTTGGGTGAGGCCCGGCGATTTGGCATGAAGCTCGGACTTGAACCCATGCGGCAATTGGCCAGTGCGCTGGGCGATCCGCAAAAGGGGCTTCGCTTTATTCACCTGGCCGGGACGAATGGCAAGGGTTCGACGGCGGCATTATGTGAATCGTGTTTGCGCGCGGCTGGCTATCGGGTGGGGCTTTATACATCGCCCCATCTGGTCAGTGTCCGCGAACGCATCCAGATTAATCGAAATTTAATTTCCGAAGTTGATTTTGCCGAAGGCATGGAGATCGTGCGCCGCGAGATCGAGCGAATCGAGAATTGCGAGGCGACGTTTTTTGAAATCATGACGGCTCTTGCGCTCTGGTATTTTGCGCAGGAAAAAGTCGATTGGGTAATTTGGGAAACAGGCTTGGGAGGACGCATGGATGCCACCAATATCGTTCAACCTGAAATCTGCATCATCACCAATATCGGCCTCGATCATCAAAGGTATCTGGGCGAATCGTTGCGCGAGATCGCGATGGAAAAGGCGGGAATCATCAAGCCCGGAGTGCCAGTCGTCAGTACGGTGGAGTTGGACGAAGCCGCCGAGGTTATTTGTGAGCGTGCTGAAGCTGAAGGTTGTTCGCTTACCTTGATGTGTCGTGACAGGCAGGTGGAGGATCTCGGGTTGCGTGGCAACAAACAAATGGCGCGCATCAATGGCCATGAATTTGCCCTGGGTCTTATCGGATCGCACCAGGTACGCAACGCAGCTTGCGCGGTGGAAGCGCTGAGTCAGGTCAGGGTGAGGGAAGGCGCGGCATTGGAATTATCGGATGCCGACATCGCTCGTGGTCTTGAAAATACGGTTTGGTCGGGACGTTTTGAAATACTCTCCGATGAACCGCTCATGGTTCTGGATGGCGCGCATAACTCGGCGGGCACTGCGAAATTGATCGAAACATGGCGCACGTTCTTATGTGCACGATATGGCTGGACGGCACAACAGTCCGAAGGGAGGACACATCTTATTTTTGCTTCGGTCTCAGACAAGGATATTGCGGAAATGGCGCAGATGCTTGCTCCCCTTGCGCGACAAATTTCACTCGTGCGATTGGCCAACGATCGCACGGCGGAACCTGCTGCCCTGGCGCCTTTTTTTTCCAATACCCCTTGCGTATTGTACGATTCGGTTGAAGTTTTATGGCAGGATATGATCGCAAGTGCCCAAAATAATATTCCCATCCTGATAACGGGTTCTCTTTTCTTAGTCGGGGAAATTCTTGCCCAACGGCAGAATAATACCGAGGAATACCGGCTTAACGAACGACTCGAAACCTTTACCGCGATCCGCGCTATCTAATTTTATGGCCCGCATACGTGCCATTGTTTTTGATGTCGGTGGAACATTGATTTACCCAATCGATCCGATTGGTGAAACCTACGCACGGTTTGCCAGCCGTCACCGTGTTAAGCTGCCGATTGTGGCGACCACGGCCGCATTTCATGAAGCCCTGAAAAATTCCGCACCAAGACCCAAAGGCACCATCCCCAGCAACGGCGATGACCGCACCTGGTGGAAGCAGGTGGTAAAAGCTTCATTGCCCGCGCAGGCCTTTGCCGAGTCTGCCGCTTTCGAGGCCTTTTTTGAGGAGGTTTACCTTTATTATGCGAAGCCGGAGGCATGGGGTATTTACCCTGAGGTTTTTGAAGTGTTTGAATCCCTGCGAGACCGCGTCATGAATTTGACTGTTCTTTCGAACTGGGATGGCCGCCTCCATTCCGTGCTGGATGGAAATGGGCTCGGAGAATTCTTTTCGGCGCGGTTTATCAGCGCGGAACTCGGTTGGGAAAAACCCGACCCGGCGATCTACCGGCATGTGGCTGACGTCCTGAATATCCCCCCCCATTCGCTTTTAAGCGTAGGGGATGATGTTCGCAAGGATGTGGAAGGTCCCCGAAAAGCAGGTTGGCAGACGGTGCAGATTGAACGCCCTTTGCGCGATCTGTGGGAAGTCGTACGGATTGTTGGCAAATAGGCCAGTGCTGCTGATAAGCGCGGAATGTTTTGTCGAAGCAACGCTTATACTTGCCATCCTTCGTTGACGCTTCACCTGTAAGTTATTAACGTTTATCCTACATGACTTATACGAGTGTGCTGGCGAAGCAGCGACGATTCGGTGAAACGACCAGAACGGACGCTTGGTGGATTCAGCCGCTTCTGGTGTTCCTTGGCTTCTCCGCATTCATCGCCTACTCGACCTGGGCCGCGCTCCAGGGAACGGATACTGTGCACTGCTATTATTGGCTTGGTGGATACAATCCGAATGCGAATGGAGCGAACTATCTTTCGCCATTTTTTTCGCCAGAGTTATTTAGCGTGTCACCTGATGCGCCCCCGGCCGTTTTCGGAACATTGCCGGCGATATGGCCGGGCTGGTTGCCATTTTCCCCTGCATTTTTGATGATGTGGGTTCCGGCGGGTTTCCGTTTCACCTGCTATTACTATCGAGGTGCTTATTACAAGGCGTTCTGGGCCGACCCGATCAATTGTGCGGTCGGAGAGCCACGCAAGACTTATCTCGGGGAACGTTATTTCCCACTCATCATCCAAAACATCCATCGCTATTTCTTCTATCTCGCTGTGGTATTCATCTTCATTCTCGCCTGGGATGCCTGGGATGCCCTGTGGTTTGTCGATGCGGCGGGAAAGCAGCATTTCGGCATCGCGGTTGGGTCGCTTGTCTTGATCGTGAATGTTTATCTTCTCGGAGGTTACACTTTTGGTTGCCATTCTTTTCGGCATTTGATCGGAGGATTTTTGGATTCGAAATCGAAAGTACCAGTCTGTGCGAAAGGTTATTCCTGCGTGAGCTGCCTTAATCATCGCCACATGCTTTGGGCGTGGATGAGTCTGTTCTGGGTCGGATTTACTGACATCTATATCCGTCTCTGCGCCATGGGCGTCTGGCACGATTTTCGGATTTTCACTTTTTAATTTTCATGGCTACTCCTTACGAAACATTTGAATATGACGTGTTGGTTATCGGTGCGGGCGGCGCGGGTCTGCGCGCAGCCATCGAAGCCTCGGCGGCGGGCGTAAAAGTCGGGCTCGTCTGCAAATCGCTCCTCGGCAAGGCGCACACCGTCATGGCGGAGGGCGGCATGGCGGCGGCGATGGGCAATGTCGATGACCGCGATAACTGGAAAGTCCATTTCGCTGATACGATGCGCGGCGGCCAATACGTCAACAACTGGCGCATGGCTGAACTTCACGCGAAGGAAGCCCCGGCCCGCGTTTATGAATTGGAAGCCTGGGGCGCGGTGTTCGACCGCACGAAGGACGGAAAAATTCTTCAGCGCAATTTCGGCGGGCACAAATATCCTCGGCTGGCCCATGTCGGTGACCGCACAGGTTTGGAAATGATCCGCACCTTGCAGGATCACGGCATTCACCAGGGGATTACGGTTCATATGGAATGGACGATTGTCACATTGCTCAAGGACGGTGAGCGCGTGGTCGGCGCGTTCGGTTACGACCGTGAGCGCGGACGTTTTAAAATTCTCAAGGCCAAGGCTGTTGTCATCGCCTCGGGCGGTCTGGGCCGTGCCTACAAAATCACGAGCAATTCATGGGAAGGTACCGGCGACGGTCATTCACTCGCTTATCATGCGGGCGCGGAATTGCTCGACATGGAATTCATCCAGTTTCACCCGACAGGCATGATCTGGCCTCCGAGTGTGCAGGGATTGCTCGTCACCGAAAGTGTGCGCGGTGAGGGTGGCGTATTGCGGAACAAGGACGGCCACCGCTTCATGTTCGATGATATCCCGGACAATTATAAGTCGCAAACTTCGACCGATCCCGAGGAAGGCTGGCGCTACACGCAGAATGATAAAAATGCGCGCCGTCCGCCGGAATTGCTGACACGAGATCATGTCGCACGTTGCATCAATCGCGAGGTCAAGGCGGGGCGCGGCAGTCCGCACGGCGGCGTATTTCTCGATATTTCGTGGATCAAGGAAAAGATTCCGAACGCGGCAGAGCATATCAAAAGAAAATTGCCGAGCATGTACCACCAGTTCATGCAACTTGCCAATCTCGACATCACCAAGGAACCGATGGAAGTTGGCCCGACAACGCATTATGCGATGGGTGGCGTCCGCGTGAATGGCGACACGCAGATGTCGAGTGTGCCCGGACTTTTCGCGGCGGGTGAGTGTGCCGCCGGATTGCATGGTGCCAATCGGCTCGGTGGCAATTCGCTTTCCGATCTACTCGTATTTGGTAAACGCGCCGGTGAATTTGCTGCGAAATATGCGAAGGAAAATTCCGCCGGGCAGATCAGCGATGCGCAAATCGAGGAGGCAGCGCGCCAGGCGATTGAACCGTTTGAATATGGTGCAAAGGCTGGCGGCAGCGCCGAAGGGCCGTATCAGGTTCAACACGATTTGCAGAACATGATGCAGGAACTTGTCGGCATTGTGCGCCGCGAAGATGAAATGTCCCGTGCGCTCGACGGCCTCGACAAGCTCTGGGATCGCGCCAGGAAAACCGCCGTCTATGGCAATCGCGAATACAATCCCGGCTGGCACACCGCCCTCGACTTGAAACACTTGCTGACTATTTCCGAAGCCATTGCGCGCTCGGCGTTGGATCGCAAGGAGAGCCGTGGCGGTCATTTCCGCGAGGATTTTCCGAACAAGGATGCGGAATCCGGTAAGATGAACATCGTGATTGTCAAAGGCGCGGATGGCTCCATGCAACTAAGGCACGAACCGATTCCCGCCATGCCGGATGAATTGAAACAGGTGATCGAGGAGATGAAATGAAGAGCGTCACCTTCAGAATCTGGCGCGGTGACGTAACCGGCGGGAAGCTTGTCGATTACACCACCGAATTTTCCGAAGGCATGGTCGTGCTCGATATCGTGCACAAGATTCAAGCCACACAGGCCAACGATCTCGCTTGTCGATGGAACTGCAAAGCGGGTAAGTGCGGTTCCTGCTCGGCGGAAATCAACGGAGTGCCGCGCCTGATGTGCATGACGCGGCTCGACATGATCCCGGTTGAAAAGCCAGTGACCATCGAGCCGATGCGCGCGTTTCCAAGCATTCGCGATCTTGTTACCGATGTGTCGTGGAACTTTCTCGTTAAAAAGAAGATCAAGAAGTTCAAGCCGCGCGCTCCCGATGCGGCGGACGGCACATGGCGGATGCAGCAGGAGGACATTGACCGCGTGCAGGAGTTCCGCAAGTGCATCGAATGTTTTCTCTGCCAGGATGTCTGCCACGTTTTGCGGGATCACCGCAAGCACGACGAGTTCATCGGTCCTCGTTTCCTGGTCTATACCGCCGCGCTGGAGATGCACCCGCTCGATACAGAGGATCGCATCGAGGAATTGAAACAGGCCCACGGCATTGGCTATTGCAACATCACGAAGTGCTGCACGAAAGTCTGTCCGGAAAATATCACCATCACCGACAACGCCATCATTCCGTTGAAAGAACGCGTCGTGGATGAGTTCTACGATCCCCTCGGCTGGCTCTGGAAGATTATCCGCCCAAAAGGCTAGTTGATTTGCCTACCGAGTTGGGTTTCGTTACTGGTGGCTTTGTCGCTTGCCCGGTCTTACGGACGACACTATGCTTCTTCTTTTACCGCTATTTACAGGACTTCCATGGAAACTGAATCGACCGAATTGAAAACAGCCAAAGGGCCCCAGGATGAAGAGGTGAAGCAGTTTTCAGTTTTCATGGAAAACAAGGTGGGACGTCTTCTCGATATCGTGAGGATGTTCTTTCAGGCCAACGTGCATGTCGTTGCGCTGAGCATTCTGGACACATCTGATGCGGCGATTGTGCGATTGGTGGTGGACGATCCCGACAAGGCGCGCGCGCTTTTCATGGAACACGGACTGGCATTTACGGAAGTACCCCTGGTCGTGGTGGAACTTTCCAGCAGTGCGACCGATTTGAAGGCAGTGTTATCGGCTTTGTTGCAGGCGGAGTGCAACGTCCATTCGGCCTACTCGCTTTTGACGCGCCCACGCGGCAAGGCGGCCCTCGCGCTCCATGTGGAGGACGGCGAATGCGCCAGTTCCGTGCTTGAGTCCAATCAGTTCAAATTGCTCAGGCAACGGGACATCAGCAGGTAATTATAGGATAAAAACATGTACAAGCATATCGTCATCACAGGTGGAGCCGGATTCGTGGGATCAAATTTGGTCCACGAGATGGCCAAGCGCTATCCGGAAGCCGAGTTGACCGTGGTCGATGATTTCCGTTCCGGTGACTTTAAGAACCTTGAGGGGTTCAAGGGCGATATAATTGCGGGTGATCTTAAACAACTCGACCTGAAACATTATTTTGGCGGACACAAGATCGATCTGGTCTTTCATCTCGCCTCGATCACGGACACGACGGATCACAACCAGTTCCGGCAGGTGCATGACAATGTCGAGTCGTGGCGCAATCTTCTCAACTATTTCGAGGGTCGTAAAACACGTCTTGTTTATGCCTCGTCCGCCGCGACCTACGGAATTGCCGCCGGGGTGAACAAGGTCGATCAGCTACCGAAACCGGCGAATATCTACGCCTTTTCCAAGGTACAGCTTGATAATCTTGCCTGCCGTTGGGCGCGCGAAAACTCGAAGCAGATCGTGGTGGGGTTGCGCTACTTTAATGTTTATGGCCCGCATGAATCGCACAAAGGCGCGGCTTCAAGCATGATCCTTCAACTGGCGCAGCAGATTCGACGCGGACAAGCCCCGCGGATTTTCAAGCATGGCGAGCAGTTGCGCGATTTCGTTTACGTGAAGGATATCGTTTCCTGTACGATCCTTGCTGCGCGGGCAAGAACCTCGGGCATCTACAATGCGGGCAGCGGTGTCCCGCGTACTTTCAACGATATTGTCGCGAATCTAAACCGCGTGCTGAAAACCAACTGGCAGGCGGAATATATTGAGAATCCGCACGTCCACTACCAACCACACACCGAAGCCGATCTGACTGATACGACCCGCGCTTTGCGTTATAAACCAAAGTTTACACTCGAAAAAGGCATCGACGATTACGCCGCGAGCGGTTTTTTAGTTTAAAAGTTTATCATCTTGAACCTGCCGAAGGCAGTGCGAGTTGCGGCGGATGCTTCTTCGACCAGGGGTTGACGTGTGGATGGGATTTGAGGATTGAATTGCGATGGTGATCGCAGACATGACGGATCGCGTCGAGATCGATCCCGGCATGATGCTTGGGATAGGCTTCAAAATTTTTCAACGCCAACGCGAATAATCGCGAGGCGGGGCCAAGACGCTCCTTCTGCAAATGAACAAAGCCGCCGGCCATTTGGATCAGGCCTTGATAAAATTTGGCCTGGGGTTGACCCCGCAGGGGAAGCCAGATTTCTTCGAGCACGTCGTGCGCTTCGTAATAGAGCTGCGCATTGAAACAGCGAAAAAAACCGACGTAATGTCGATTGAATCCGGCGACCTCTTCCATGCCCGCGAGCAAAGCATCTATCTTGGGCGATTTGTGGGTCATGCCATGAACCTAGTCAAAATAGGGATTCATCAGGATCGACCTTAAGCGGAAGTTAGGATGGGTGACTATTGTGGCAGTGTTTGATCCTGCGGCACCGGGGGGCTGGACAGGTGTTGGAGTGGAAATCATGGGAGGATGGTTTCCCTGGCCCTGGACAGCGTTCAAGCGGCCATAAGCGAAGACATGGAAGTGATTGAGAAACCGCTCGCCCGATTCCCCCAGAACTCCCGCCGGACGGTTGGGCCAGAAATGATAATAACCTACGCCGGAATAGGCGCCATCGAGTTGTCGCCCTTTGCCTTGTGCGCCGACAACCACATCGTGGCCGCAATACATCATGACATGGGAAATAAGGGAGGTGCGGGGGAGTTGGTTGGGCCCTGCATAAAAAACCAGATCGCCGGGTTGCAGGGTGGATGGCTTCCAGTCTGAAGTCGAATCCCAGACCTGACCGTGTTGGCGGAGATAATCGAGTTGTTTATCGGCCTCATCGGGCAATTCCACGCCGTAGGCTTCGCGAAAAACGACTTGCACAAATCCGGAGCAATCAAGACCGCCCTTATGAAGGTCTTCCGAGCCGTAAACGTAGGCGAGATGTTGCTGAGCCAGTCGATCTGCCACGGCTAGCGCATCATCGGCATGTACGAAAGACGGCCATGCCAGGGCTAAAACCAGCAAGTTCGAGATTGAAAGAGCAGAATGGAAAAACTTCCTCATGACCGTCGCCATTTATATTATTTTACGACGTTTTTTTCACGAAGAAACGCATCAAGCTCAATCGCGCCAAAATCGGCGAGGATTTCTTCACCCCAACGCATGGTCGGAGTCTTGGTTTGGCCGGAAAGGCGTTTCATTTCCTCAAAGGCGGCGGGATCGGTGCGGACATCGACCTTGCCATAGGCGATGCCGTGCTGGTGAAGATAAGTTTCCGCTTCAGCGCACCAGGGACAACCTGATTTAAGATAGAGAAAGGGGCGGGGTGTGGCCATGCGGGGAAAGTACTCGTCAGTTGCGATTTGTCGCGTTGAAAATGTGCCGCAGAGGAGCGCCCTCCACGGGACTTGCTTCGCGGATGACATCGGCTTTGATCGAATCCATGTCGAAAGATCGCCGTGGCTCGAAGCTTTCTTACAAAAATGTCCTGCGTGTCTTGATCGCCCCCGACAAGTTCAAGGGCACGCTTACGTCCGAGGCGGCAGCGAAGGCCATCGAAAGGGGCATACGCCGGGCATGGCCGAGGGCGAAGACAACCCGTTTCGCGCTTACCGACGGCGGCGAAGGTTTCGTGGAACTGATGGTGCGCCAGACGGGCGGGCGGTTGTTCACGGCGCGGACGGTCGATGCGGCACTGCGTCCCTGTCGGGCAAAGTGGGGCGTACTCGGAAATAATCACACGGCAGTGATCGGGTTGACCGAGGCTTCGGGTCTCGCGCAACTGCCCGCGATCCTGCGCAATCCGGAGGAAACGAGTAATCTTGGAACGGGTCGCTTGCTGGCTCTGGCTGTGGGAAAAGGTTATCGAGAGATTCTTGTCGGGCTGGGCGGTAGCGCAACGACGGAGGGCGGCATTTCGCTCGCTGCGGCGATTGGTTATCGTTTTCTCGACGAAGTTGGCCACGATATTCCGTTGAACGGTGGTGGCTTGGCACGGCTGTCCCGGATTATACCGCCGCCTGTGCTGCCGAAAGCCCGCTTTATTGTCGCAACCGACGTGGATAATCCGCTCTTTGGATCAAAGGGTGCGGCCTGTCAATTCGCCTATCAAAAGGGAGCCGATCCGGCGATGGTGGCACGATTGGACGTGGGATTGCGAAGGCTGGCGCGGATCGTGAAGCGTGACCTGGGGAAAGATGTGGCGGAGGAACCGGGTGCTGGCGCAGCGGGCGGGTGCGGTTATGGACTCATGGCGTTCTTCAACGCGAAACGGGAGAATGGATTTCAGTTGGTGCGACGCACAGCTAAACTTGATGGGCTGATCAAACAACACGATCTCGTCATCACCGGCGAAGGCTGTTTTGATCGAACGTCACTTTTAGGTAAAGCGCCCGCTCAACTCGGCGAATTGGCGCGGCGATTGAAACGGCCTGTCTGGGCATTGTGCGGTCGTGCCGAGTTGCCGGTTTCCAAATCGCCCTTCGACCAGCTTGCCGCTCTGACTTCAAAGAAAAGTCCCGGTTTGCCTCCCGATTTGCTCACTGCTGCTCAACACGCTGTCCGGCTGGAACAATTGGCATATGAGATGGCAAGCTCTTCCCATATCCCGTCATCCTGAGCAAGCCGCGCTCATCGCGGCGCTGTCGAAGGACCTCTAATTATGACTTTTCAAGAGGTATCCAAGGTAAGTATGCTATGAGCATGAAAATTCATTCGGAAAGACCCAACTTATGGCATGTCTTTGTCACTCTTTTCGCAATGTTTTATCTGAAGTGTATTTCTAAGGCGCTATTCGTTTATATCCATTCATCCGGTATCACAAACAGTATCGAGGTTTATCTATTTATTTTGCTTTTTGCGTGGGCATATCTCATTCGAGATTTGATTAAGCAAATGATTCTTATCGCCAAGTGGCTCGCCAGACTTTTGCTTTCACACTCAAAGTGAATTCCATCGTGCGCCATGTGGGCGGTCACCGCTGGGACGGCGTGCCCGTCCTCAACTACAAGGAGGAAGGCAGCCATTTCAAGGCGATCTCGCGACAGGTGCTTTTTGAGGGCGGACCGAAACTCGGCGCGGAGTTGCGCTATTTCGAGATCGAGTCGGGCGGCCACTCGACGCTGGAGCGGCACGATCACATTCATTCGGTGATGGTTATTCGCGGGTGCGGACAATGTCTCGTCGGTGATGCGATCCATGATATTACCGGCAACGATCTGGTCTATGTTCCGACGATGACGTGGCATCAGTTCCGCGCCACGACGAACGAGCCGCTCGGATTTCTCTGCCTGGTGAATATCGAGCGCGACCGTCCGGAACGTCCCGACGAAGCCAATATCGCTGCCCTGAAAGCCTTGCCCAAGGTGGGCGAATTTATCCGATTATAAAACGCGCTTCTGAGCGCGGAATTTCTCCACCAGTGCCTTGGCACTCGGGAAGAGCGTAGGACAACAGCCGATGGTGGTGCAGAACGCCTTGCTGAAATGGCTGAGCGAGGAGTAACCGACTTCCACAGCCGCTTCGGTGACGTTATGACGGCCCGCCAGAAGCAACTCAGCGGCGCGCTCCATGCGGATTTGGCGCACGTATTGGGGAATGGTCATGCCCATTTCCTTTGAGAAAAGGCGGCTGAGATAAAACGGACTGCAACCAACCTGTGCACCCAAGGCCTCGATGTCGGGCGGATCGGCGAGGTGAGTGCGAAGGATCGCCGTGGTGCGTTCCATGCGCTCGCGGGCGACCCGCTTTTGGCGTTGGCAGAAAAACTCTTCCTGCGCCACGGGTTGGAAAAGGACTTGTGAAAGCAGTTCGAGCGTCTTCGCTTGGTACCAAAGTTTCTGCGCGGCGACAGGCACGGGCGGTTGGCGCATGGCCTGAAAAGTAACTTCCTGCCCCGGTGACATCGCGCCGACGGCCGCAGCGGAACCACCCTTGTTGATCAGCCAGCGACGAAGCGCCGGATGCAAGGAGTCTTCCATCGTATCGACCTGCGTCTCCACGTAGCTGCGCGAAAATTCGACCGTGATAAAAGAGTGCGTTTCGCCCCCGGCACGACGCGCTTCGAGATCGGTATTGGCATTACAATAAAAACCGACCGTATGCGGCTGATAACGGGCCTCAGTCCGACCATCGCGGACGGTGCCAGTGCCGCGCAGGTTCAGGCAAAGCTCCACGCTGTTGCGATGAAAGCTGCGGCCCCAATCGACTGGCGCGGTGGCGCGGAATTCGTGGTTTTCCACGCTGACGCCCTGACGCGCAAAGGAACCGTAAAGCTGTCGCCAGCCTTCCTTCACCTGCGCCCAAGCGTTGCTTTCGTAAGCAATAGTCATAAGTGCCTGATTAGGTTATGGTTGATATGAAAAAAAGTCAACGGCTGGAGAGTGGAAACAATCCCTAAAGATGGGTAATCCAAGCCAATGAGACGAAAAATTTAGCTTCAATAGGCAGTCGGTTCCGAAGTTTTCCGTGCATCATTTGAGATCAGTCGGAGGGGGCGTTCCGGTAAGAACAACACGATTGTGAAGGCGAGCATGGCGGCTCCTGCTCCGGTTAGGAACGTGGTGGCAATGGCATGACGATAAGCATTAACGAGAATGGTGTGTTGCTCGGCGGGAATCTGATTGATTTGCTGAACGCCGAGCTCGAGAAGGCTGCTTCCTGTGGGGCTGTGCAAAAGCCACGATGCCGGCAGGAGGCTGCGGAGGCGAACCGCGACAACCATGCCTGCAAGGGCCACGCCCAAGGCACCTCCCAGTGAGCGAATGAAGCCCGATACCGAAGTCGCGATACCCAGGTCGGTGCGCTCCACGGAATTTTGAATCGCAACCGTTAAGTTAGGCATCACCAGCCCAAGTCCGCAACCCAGTGCCACCAGCGCGCTTTCGATTACGGGAAGTCCCAGGCTGTTGAAACTTGCCCAAGCCAGCGCCAAAAAAGCGCAGGTAGCCGTGGCGAGTCCAATCACCGGAAATATTTTGTAGCGGCCAGTAGCCGAAACGAGCCGCCCTCCCGTGACCGATGCGACAATGACGCCGCCCATCATGGGTGCCATCATCAGTCCGGCGTGGGAAGGCGAAGCGCCGAGGACGAGTTGAAAAAAGAGCGGCAGGAAAACGAGACTTCCGAAAAGCGCCATCGCGTTAAGTCCGATCACGCTTACCGCGACGATAAAAACGCGATTGGTAAAGAGGTGAGGGGGCAGGATCGGTTCTGTGGCGCGACCTTCCTGCCGGATGAGCAATCCGTAAAAGAGAACGGTAAAGATAACGAGGGCGATCATGATGGGCGATAACCAGGGATAAGTTGAGCCGCCCCAACTAAGGAACAAAAGCAGGCAGACTGTCCCGCAGGTGAGGAATCCCGCGCCGGGGTAATCGATGCGGTGCCTGACCTCATGGCAGTGGTGGCGCAATCCGATGGCGATCAAAAAGAGCGCAGCGGCGCCGACGGGTAGATTGACATAAAAAATCCAGCGCCACGAAAGCGCGTCGGTAAGGATTCCTCCCAAAAGCGGCCCGGCCACACTGCATGCCGCGAAAACAGCGCCGAAGAGTCCCTGGTAACGACCTCGCTCACGCGGGGCAATCAAGTCACCGACCGTCGTTTGTGCGAGGGTCATGAGTCCGCCCGCGCCCAATCCCTGGATGGCTCGAAAAACAATAAGTTGAAACATGGTTTGCGCCAAACCGCAGAGAATCGATCCCGCCAGGAAAATAAGAATCGCGGTAAAAAAAAGCGGCTTGCGACCATACATATCGCTGAGCTTGCCGTAGAGGGGTGTGCTCGTGGTCGAGGTAACCAGAAAAGCGGTTACGACCCAAGACAGGTGCGAAAGGCCGCCGAGGTCGCTAACGATGCGGGGCAGGGCGGTGCTGACGATATTCTGATCCAGTGAAGCAAGGGTCAGCGCCAGCATCAACCCGGCAAAGACGAGGTAAAGCTCGCGCTTGGAGACGGGTTCCTGGGCATGGCGTTGCGAAGTCATAAGAAAAGCACTCCACCGTAAACAGTGGGATGGCTATCGAACGATTCTACACGATCCAAGCCGCTTGTCATGGATGCAGGCCATGTTGCAGCGAGGGAAACGAAAACGCCCATCCCAGGATTACCGGAATGGGCGCTATTCGGTTACGTTCTTGAATTAGGGAAAGGAGAGGGCTTTCTTGCGCGCATCTTCGCGTGCGAGGGCTTCCGTCTCCAATTGTGCAATCGGCGCAGGATTGGTGATCTGGGTGATGTAAACGGGGAAGATGGTTAGGACAAAGTCCTTGGTCACCTCGACATCACTCTCCGCACCGAAGGCATCGACCACATGGCATTTGCCGAGATCGAGACCGAGCGGTTGGGTGTCCTGCGGAGTCCATGCGGTGAAGACGTGATCCTTGCCCCGGTTCCAGTTGTACATCCTGACATTGGGGTTGGAAGTTTGCAGACGCAGCGTCCGCAAATCGGTCACGCCATCCAATTGCCGGGTCAGTGTCGCCATGGTGAAGTAGGAGGGGCGAAAGGTCGTATCTTCGCGGATGACGCCCGAGCCTGCGTGCTGGCCTGGTGTGGAACCAACTTCCCGGTAGAGGAAAACTTTCTCCATGCCGTTAGCCAGGCAGAGCATCAGATCGCGCGGAATCTTGGCCGCCTGATACCGCTCCGTGCGTCCCATGGGGCCACCAACATCGTTGCCCGTTTCGGTCAGCCAGACTGGCATGGCAGGCTTATAATGATCCCGCCAGTCGGCGATATCAATTAGCTGATTTTCATAGGTTATGACTTCCTTGGGGCCTTTGTTGTCGCGATGAGCATTCGGATCGGCTGTGGCCAACTCAGGTTCCTGCTTTCCGGTATAGCGGTGGATATTGAGAATATCGCTAAAATCGAGCGGGCATTTGCCGTCCGGATATTTGTAGCTGCGAACCTTGTCGATCAGGCTCATGGAAATACCGGAGAATCCGGCAGTGGTGACTATTGCCTTCGGATCGGCTTTTTTGACCTGCTCGGCTCCGACGCGGTAAAGATCGAAATACTGTTCGATACTGCCCTCCCATGATCCCCACGAGGGGGGATTGTCCGGCTCGTTCCAAAGCTCATAGACATGGATCCAGTCGAGACCGCTTATTTTATCATTCGTGAGAAGATCGCTGTCGGGATGCTTGGTACTGCCATATCGCGCGACTGTCTGGTACATGGCTTTTCCATAATCAGCATAGTCTTTTGGAGGGTATTCGGCCTTGCGTTTACCGTCAGGCGATGAAGTGTCCCACGGCGGTGTCTGAAAAATATAAGGCAGGATTGACAGCCCAGCGTCATGGTACTGGTGCATCCACGTATCGAGAGGAATATCGTCCCTTGCGTATTTGAATTGATTCGGCGCTTCATTGAAAAAGCCCCACTTCATGTTTTCGAAGCGAACCCAACCGACGCCGAGACGCTTGAGCTCAGGGGAATAGCCGGGCTGGGCGGTATTCATCCCAAAGCGCGACTCGGGGCCGACTTTGAGTTCCTGGGCTGATCTTGCGAAATAGTCATTGGTATAGAGGTAGGCTCCGGACGGCCCCGTAACCCTGGCACCAAAGTAGTAACTGCCCGTCTTGAGGGGAGTGGTCATGGTTATCGGCAGGAGGGCGAAATTGTGCGGCGGCGCGGTCATCTTGACGGTTTTTTGCTCCACCATCGTACCCACTTGCGGCAATTCCAACTCGCTGGGCTGAATGCCATCGTAAACGTAAAGTTCGTCAAAAGTGTTGACGGCGATGAAAGTCTTCATTTTCTCGTCGTTGCAAGTCATCGGATTGCCGTCGTTGTGATAACGCAGGCGGAGAAAGCGCGCACTGAATGGCGCGGGAACTGGCATGTCATGCCGTCCCCATTTATTGGCAATAATAATGCCTTGCATGCCCTCGACCGGCGTATATTCGGTGCCATCGGGAGAAGTCGCCAGGTCGACTTTGTGGAGCCACTTGGCATCGCCGCTGTCAAACTGGATTTTGGTGATCTTACGTGCCTGTCCAAAATCGATAAATTGAAAAACTTCCAGGCCGCCTCCCTTGGGGAAGTTGTTGGTGGTAAAATTGGTTCCTGCTTCGCCGTCGGTGAGGGTGTGGTTTTCGATCCGCTTGCCTTCGAATTCGATCCAACTGAGAGAACCGATGGCACGGTCATTGCCAACAACTGGATCAGCCAGCGGCTTGTCGTAGAGTTGCGGGTTGGTTTGCATCGAATAGGCGAGTTCCACGTCAATCGGCTTATCGCTGAAATTATTGACCACGAGTTGCCCGTTGAAAGTGCCATTCGCTTCACCATCGTTGGATCCCGAGACTTCGACGGTATAAGGTTTGTCGCTCGGATCAGGTTTCGCCACGGCGGCAACGCCGTCGAGTCCCACGGAAGTCATGCCACCCTTGGTTGCAAACCAGATAAAGTGGATGTTCCTTAAGGGCAACACGGGCGCCGAACTGGCGGGGGCGGCAGCGGAAGCATCCGCTGGCGCTGCGTCTGCCGATTTCTTTTTGACATCATCGGGAGGGGCGAAAGTGGCATCCTGCGTATTGAACTCTACCCATTTCCAGCCTTTCCAGTCTGCCGGAACTGTGGCGACAAGGGGCTTCCCATCGTTCCCGCTATTATCAAGGATCTGGAACCCGACCTTGGACACGTTGGATTCGGGAGTGAGATACATCCACGCGCCAATGTATTGAATGCGTCCCGGGGGTGTTTTGCTAATAACAAAATCGGTGATCTTGGCTTCGTCCTTAAGGCTGGCCTCGGCGCTGAATTTGAGAGCGACGCGACCGATTTTAGGCTCAACCCCCTGGTAAGGTTCGGCCTTGGCTATCCAAATATTGGTCCGGTGGGCGAGAAGCCCCCCGCCATCTTCGCAAGGGTTAAGCAGGATGCGTGGCCATTCCGGTGCACACTTGGCCATGGCGCTGTCAGCAGGAATCAACGGCGATTGGGTATCCTGCGCATGGGCAGAAATGAAGGTCAGGCAGAAAACAGCCAGAAAAAAGGAGAATAGCGAACGGGTTGCGCGATGGTGATGAGTCGGGGGAGTGGGCTGATGGGAGGTCATAAGTAGGGAATGTGATTATTAGTTATGCTGGGAAAAAAGAGAAGAACGAATTAGGAAATGAAATTGCGCGTTTCTCGTCTCAAATGAGGATTTTGCACGAGGCGTGCCATTTATCGAGATCCACTTCGCCCGATTCCTTCCGGAAAGACTCGCTCGCGACGACTTCAAAGAAATGAGTTTTCTTCATATTGACGACCATCTCGACGCTTTCGCCGGGTGCCACAAGAATCTGTTCCCGGGAGCGGGCAATAAAGGTGTGAGCGCCGCTGTTGAGGTAGAGATAGGTTTCCGCCCCCATGGTCTCGGTAACTTCCGCCGTGGCACGAAAGATGTGATCTGGATTAGTCTGGGGTGCGACAATTTTGTCCTCCACATCTTCGGGGCGAATGCCCAGGGAGATCGGTTTCCCGATCCATTCCACCAAACGCTTTGCCTGCGTATCTTCCAACTTGAGAAAAATCTGCCCTGCGCCGAGGGGAGTCTTTCCCTCCGAGAAGAAGAGGCTCCCTCCTTTTTCGACGAGTGTTCCCGCGAAAAAATTCATCGGCGGGCTTCCAATGAATCCCGCGACGAACATATTGGCGGGCCGATTGTAAATTTCGAGAGGCTCCGCGACCTGTTGCACCTGCCCATCTTTCATGACGCAAATCCTGTCGCCCATGGTCATCGCCTCGACCTGATCGTGGGTGACATAGATCATGGTGTTGTTCAGGCGCTGGTGAAGCTTGGAAATTTCGGTGCGCATCTGTACGCGCAGCTTGGCGTCAAGATTGGAAAGCGGTTCATCGAAGAGAAACACCTTGGGCTTGCGCACAATGGCACGGCCCACGGCGACGCGCTGGCGCTGGCCACCGGAGAGTGTCTTTGGCTTGCGCAGCAGGATCTCGTCGGGCAGGCCGAGGATTTGTGCCGCATCGCGCACACGCCGTTCTATTTCCTCCTTCGGGAATTTCCGCAGTTCCAGGCCAAAGGCCAGGTTCTTATAGACCGTCATGTGCGGGTAGAGCGCGTAATTCTGGAAGACCATCGCGATGTCGCGATCCTTCGGCGCGACGTCATTGACCCGCTTGCCGTCGATGTAGATGTTGCCCTGCGAAATATCTTCCAGGCCGGCGATCATCCGCAGCGTGGTCGATTTGCCACAACCCGACGGCCCCACCAAAACCATGAATTCCTGGTCCTCGATGTGGAGATTCACATGATCGACCGCGACTACCTGCCTGCCTTTGTCCCCAAAGTAGGTCTTGCAGAGATTCTCGATGATGACTTTGGCCATGGAAACTTATTTGATGATTGGGAGATGTCCTAATTAAAGTGCAGATAATCCCAAGCTTTGGCGAGTCCATCCATTTACCGATCCCCCCGCCCTGTCATCCTTTTTCTCTCCCCAATCCGTCATCCCGAGCCATTCACGGCGGTGAAACTGCCGCTGGCAAAACGTCATTCTGAGCGAGCGAAGCGAAGTCGAAGAATTGTCGAGGGATCAGCCCCCGGAAAGCGTACGCGCCCCCCCCCCTGCAAGTGTGGACTTATCGGAAGCTGATCCTTCGACAGGCTCAGGATGACGGACAGTCGATTTGGAAAACTCCGCTCTCTCAAGTTGGAAGAATACCCGTAGCGGCTCTCTACTTGGGATCAAGATGTTTGTCGGCATGTCCCTTATAGGACTTACAGTACTCGTTGGATTTTTCCACGGAGTATTTATTCTCAATGTCCACGTCATTGAAACTGAACTTATCGCCCCACGAAAAGATTTTTTCGAAAATGGGAAGAAGCTTGCTCGTCCTGATTTGATTCAAAAAATAAATTTCATGATCCTTCTCCTTCATTCCCATTTCGTAGAGGACTTCGTCGTGCTCCCGAATGCCGAGGGAGTGAAAGTAATGCATCATGACAAAGTATTCGCAGACGTTGCCGCTCTCCAGCCTTCCGGCAAAAAAATAAGGCATGAACCAGCCGATGACGTAGCAGCTCGCTGAAATGATTCTGCCAATGATGTGGAATTTGACTTCGTAGTATTTGGAAATGGGGATGTCATACTTCTGCATGATGACTAGGACGTTCTTGCGATGCCCCCATTCATCGTCCTCGATCTGCTTGACGGCGGCTTTATCTTCCTGCTTTTTAAGCGAACCTGCATGACCGATGTAGGCGAAAGCCGCCGCCTTCTCGGCGGAGTAAGCCCGTTGCAGAAGTTCAGCGAGGGGTGGGTGATCAAGTTTCATACAGGAATTGTCCGGGCTTCCGATGGGGAAAGGGGGCTAGCTTTTTTATAATGGCAAAGGAAGTCACCTTCCGAAATGGAAATATGCTTGTTCCTTTTCCTATTGATTGCATTTTCTTAAAAAAATTATTTGCAAGGCTTATGACTTTGTAGTACAAAGTACGTAATGACTGATTCCGATTACGCCCAGAAACAACTCCGAGTCATCCGCTCCCTGATGGAACGGGCCACTGTTTACCGATCCATTTCAGCGCCGACCGCGCTCGTGGGTGGGTTGCTCAGCTTTGGTGGTTTTGCCACGGCTTATTATGCCAAGCATGCCCGGAGTCATCCGCTCTCGACGACCGAGTTTCTCATCGTCTGGCTTGTCATCCTGGCCTTGACCTGCCTGGCCAATGTTATTTTTCTTTGGCGCGGATCGGTCTATCGGGGAGACCCTTTCCTATCCTCGGGTATGAAATGCGCCGCGTTGAGCCTCGCACCCGCTTTTGTCACCGCTGCCGTCCTGACATTCCTGATCCATCGTCCCATTCAGTTATCGATACTTTGGATCACCTTTTACGGACTGGCCCTGCTGGCCACCCAACATTTTGCGCCTCGTTCGTTGATTGTGCTCGGCCTGACATTTTTCCTCACGGGCTGCGGGCTCATGGTGATGTGGAAGCATCTCTTCACGCCGCCCGAACCTTCAGCGCTGGTGGTTTCAGGCATCATGGCGGCCACGTTTGGCGGTTATCATTTGGCTTATGCCGCCGCAGTCTGGGCTTTGGGCGAGGATCGGATCGATTCCGTTCCATCAACGACCGATTCTCACGTTTAAACCATGTTTGATTTTGATCGACTCGATAAACTTATCCATGAAAAAGGAAGGCTGGCGATCATGACGATGCTGGCTGCCCGGCCTAATTGGCCATTTCAGGATTTGAAAGCGGAACTCAAGATGAGCGACGGCAATCTCATCACGCATCTGCGCGCCCTGCATCAAGCCGGGTATGTCGCGTATCGAAAGGAAATTCTCACGCGTCCCCAGACTCGTTACGAACTGACGGGGCGTGGTAGAAAAGCTTTTCAGAATTATCTTCAAGTCTTGGAGGAAATGGTCCAAAGCACGAAACACTAATATATTTTTTATCTAAGAACTTTGTAAAACAAAGCAAAGGAACACACAAACTATGACAGTCCACATGGGAATTCTTTCAGACCTGCCGCCACAAGCGCAAACCGTCGTCCTGATCGGAAGCAGAAGCAGCGATCATCTGCGCGAACTCATACGCATCGCCGAAT
The DNA here is from genome assembly GCA_013286145.1 of Verrucomicrobiota bacterium. Classification (GTDB taxonomy): domain Bacteria; phylum Verrucomicrobiota; class Verrucomicrobiia; order Methylacidiphilales; family UBA1321; genus JABDGH01. Next base: position 8,652 of record JABDGH010000024.1, on the reverse strand, counting down.
TCAAGGGGCGTGCCGCTTATCGAATCGAGGCTGCCTCCGACTTGCAGCCGCGCTGGTTCGCGGGAGTCGAGGTGGTCGGCATCGTGGTCGGTGCGACTGATCTGCAAAACGTGGTGCGAGCCGTGCTGGATCGGTTGAACCAATTTTCTGCCGCCCAGGCAAAGGGTATGCTGGAAGGAGTCGCGCAATGAATGCGGATAATGTTTCACTTCCAATTTTGCCTGCAGATTCTGCAGCACCTGTTATCGGTCCGGACATTAAAAAAGAACCTGCGGTGCGTCTGCTTCGCTTATTAGCGGGATTGATTGTTATTATTGCTACGTTTGATTTTTGTTTCTGGGGTATTCGTGACCTGGGTTTTTCGGTAGCGGTCTTCTGTCCCATTCTTGCTGGGGTTATTCTCGTCAACCGCGAATCTCGTCTAAAAAGCACGACAAAATTCATGTTGATGCTCCTCATGGGGGCTGACTTGGCAGCGATGATTGAAACGGGACTGACCAATACGCTGGTATTGGTGATCCTGATGATCGTGATTGCGGGTGATACATTTTTCAACGACGAAGAGAAATGGGGAAGATGGCTTTCCCAGGGTATTGCCCTGATTCGGGTGCCAGGCCGGATTTTTTGGCTTGGAATGACCCTGCTCGATGTGGGGCTGGGTGAGGGCTTTGGCTGGGTGGGTAGTTTCTTCGCTCTCATTTTTCTGACCGTGCCCGCGTTGGTTCTCCTGTTGATTTTCGGTTCTCTTCTGGCTTCTGGCAATGCCGTTTTCAGTCATTGGATTGCCGCTTTTTTTAATTCGTTTTGGGAAGTCATTAAACTTTACATGAACTTTGAGCGGATTTCTCTCTGGTGCTTCATTGCCTTTCTTGCGCTGCCGCTGCTGCATCCGGTAAATGTTTCGGCTTGGTGGTGGAAATGGACACTGCAACTGCCTCGTTTTAAGGAAAGGGTGCCTGTGCAGGCTGCCAGGCTGAGCAGTGGTCTTATCCTCGTTATGCTGAATGGGCTTTTTCTCGTCGCCAATATCGCAGATATTCTGTTTCTCTGGAGTGGTCAGAAATTGCCAAGTGGAGTGAATTACAGCCAGTTTGTCCATCAGGGAGTCAATTCCCTGATTGTGACCGTCCTTCTCTCCGCAATTGTTCTCACGACCATTTTTCAACAAGCCATGAGTATCGTCCGTCGGCCTGAATTAAAAATACTGGCTCTTGCTTGGATTGCTCAAAATCTCTTTTTGATTCTAAGCGTGGGCTTGCGTTTAGACCTCTACATCCAGGCTTACGACATGACGGTCACACGCCTGAGCGTCATCCTCTTTCTGATCCTGGTAGCCAGCGGATATGCCTTACTCACAATCAAAATTATAAAAGACCGGTCGCTGTCATGGTTGATCGGCGGTTGTATGTTGGCAATTTTTGCAACATTTTACTTGGCGCAATTTCTTGATCTAAACGGATGGTCGGCGAACTACAATGTGATGCGCTGGGAGAAAGATCGCAGTCACAATCTGGACGTTGGATATTTACATGAACTAGGACCGGCAGCATGGCCTGCACTCTCTCGGGCGCACCAGGATGATGATTCTGTGCAAATAATTAGCGACGATCCGCGTGAAAATACTCCCCCAGGTTCCTTTACTTCGAAGGCCAATTTTGATTCTAAGCATTGGCGCGAGTGGAGTGCCCGCGCCTGGATGAACCGTTGGGCGCTCGAAGAAAAGTAAAATAATTGAGGCGCAACTGCCAATTCAATCGCATAAAAAACAGGCTCGCTGTGCTTCCAGTTTTAGGTTATCTTCCTGCTTGTGAGTTATCTGAATCGAATCACTTTTGACCCCGAGCAATGTGGGGGACGTCCTTGCATCCGCGGTTTTCGGTTGCGGGTTAAGGACGTGCTTGATTTATTGGGCGCCGGAATGACGGAACCTGAAATCCTTAAAGATTATCCATTCCTCGAACCCGAGGATATCCGGGCCTGCTTGCAATTTGCTGCAGCACAGGTCGACCATGCCATTTTGCAGGCAGCCTAACGACCTAACGATGTGAGGTTCTTGGTTGATACACAGTTACCAGTGGCGGTGACCCAGTTTCTGCAAACTCAAGGACATCATGCTGAGCACGTTTTTGATGTGGGGCTGGCCCAAGGCAAAGATGATCTCCTTTGGAAATATGCCGAGATGCATCAGGCCGTGATCGTCACCAAGGATGAAGATTTTGCCGATTGGATATCACGCGGAAAGTCCGGGCCATCGGTGGTGTGGTTGCGCATAGGCAATTGTACAAATGAGATATTGCTGGTTTGGCTTGCCTCACTTTGGCCAGACATCATGGCTCGGCTTACTCAGGGTGACCGTCTTGTCGAGGTGCGTTCGGTAAAATCGGGTCGGAGTGACCAGAAAAATAATTGAGGCGCGAGGTGCGGCTATTGCGCTAGATTAAACGCCGTATGGAAGGCATTCTTCTGGGCGCGGTGATCGCGGCGATTATTGCAGGCATCGGCACATGGCTTGTGTTGCGGACACGCGTCGCCACGTTGCAGGAGCGGTTGACAGCGCGTGAAATCAAAATTGCCGAGTTGGAAACGAGGCTTGCCGAACAAATCAGTCAGATCTCAATTGCACAGGCGGAATTGACGCAGACGCGGCAGGAATTCACCAAGATCGAGACGCAACTGGTCGAGGAGCGCAAGGCAG
>JABDGH010000024.1:5008-5947 GCA_013286145.1 Verrucomicrobiota bacterium | reverse complement strand
TGGGGATGCTGAATGAAACCCAGTCTAAACTTTCCGACGCCTTCAAGGCGCTCTCTGCCGAAGCGCTTAAAAGCAACAATGAATCGTTTTTAAATCTTGCGCGCGCCACGCTGGAAAAATTCCAGGAGGGAGCGCGGAGCGATTTGGAAAAACGGCAGACGGCCATTGATCAACTCGTCAAGCCGGTGCAGGAGACGTTACAAAAATTCGATGTCAAAATCGGCGAGATCGAGAAGTCACGCCTCGAAGCTTATGGCGGCCTGACGCAGCAGGTGCGTGGGTTGGCCGATTCACAGCAAACTTTACAGCGGGAGACGTCGAATCTCGTGAAGGCTCTCGGTTCACCGCGTGTGCGCGGACGTTGGGGAGAAGTGCAGTTGCGGCGCGTGGTGGAGATCGCGGGGATGATCGAGTATTGCGACTTCGACCAGCAGGTGCATATTGACGCGGAGGATGGGGTGTTAAGGCCCGATTTGGTGGTGCGTCTTCCTGGTGGGAAAAGCGTGGTCGTCGATGCAAAGACGCCGATGGCTGCTTATCTTGAAGCGATCGAAGCGCCGGACGAAATCACGCGCAAGGCAAAGATGGTCGAACATGCCCGGAGTATTCGCGAGCACATGATTTCACTCGGGAAAAAGGCTTACTGGGAGCAATTCCAGCCCGCGCCAGAGTTCGTGGTGCTTTTTTTGCCGGGCGAAAATTTTTATAGCGCTGCCCTGGAACAGGAACCGACCTTGCTGGAGGAACAGATGGCGAAAAATCGCGTGATTCTTGCCACGCCCACGACGTTGATCGCGCTGCTTCATGCTTTTGCCTACGGCTGGCGACAGGAAGCTCTTGCGGCCAACGCGCAGGCGATCAGCGAATTGGGTCGCGAACTTTATGACCGCATCAGCACGATGACGGGACATCTGGGCAAGGTCGGCGCAGGCTTGAAAC
>JABDGH010000024.1:0-4998 GCA_013286145.1 Verrucomicrobiota bacterium | reverse complement strand
CGCGGTGGAAAGTTATAACGATGCCGTTGCTTCCTTTGAAAAGCGTGTCCTGGTCGGCGCTCGCCGTTTCCGCGAATTGAAGGCGAGCAATGCGGCACAGGAAATTGAAGGCGCCGATCCGGTGGAAGTGATTCCACGGGCGATTGCAGATGTAACCGACAATGAATCGCAAAAGACTTCCTAATTTATGAAATATCGTTCACTTGGTCGTACGGGTTGGAAAGTATCGGAAATCAGTTTTGGTGCCTGGGCCATTGGCGGCTCGTGGGGGCAGCAGGATGACAAGGAGTCGATGACGACGCTTCATCGCGCCATTGACCTCGGCATTAATTTTATCGATACCGCTGATGTTTATGGCGATGGCCGCAGCGAGCGTCTGGTGGCTCAATTGAAACGGGAGCGTTCGGAGGAAATTTACGTGGCGACAAAGGCAGGACGACGGCTTTCGCCTCACACAGCCGAAGGTTACAACGAGAAAAATCTGACGGAATTTGTGGAGCGCAGCTTGAAAAATTTGGGAACGGATTGCCTGGATTTGCTGCAACTTCACTGCCCTCCCTGGGAAGCCTATTACCGCCCGGAAGTTTTTGAGGCCTTGGATCGGTTAATGGCCGCAGGCAAGATTCGTCATTACGGCGTGAGTGTTGAAAAAGTGGAGGAAGCTCTCAAGGCAATCGAATACCCCAATGTCCAGAGCGTGCAAATTATTTTTAATATGTTCAGAAATCGTCCGAGTGAGCTTTTTTTCTCTGAGGCCAAAAAGCGACAGATCGGAATTCTTGCGCGGGTTCCGCTGGCCAGTGGCTTGCTTAGCGGCAAGCTGAAGCGCGACACAAGTTTTGAGAGCGATGATCATCGGCAGTTCAACCAGAAGGGGCAGGCCTTTGATCGCGGAGAAACTTTTTCCGGGGTCGATTTTGAAACGGGTCTTCAGGCCGTGGAGGAATTACGAGCGCTGGTTCCGCCGGGAGCGACATTGGCCCAATGGGCTTTGCGCTGGATTCTGATGTTTGATGCGGTGACCTGTGCGATTCCCGGCGCACGTCGGCCTCAACAGGTGGAAGAAAATGCGCGTGCGGCAGACCTTCCTCCTCTGACGAAATCCGAATTAGATGCGGTACAAAAGATCTACGACCAAAGGGTTCGTCCCCTGGTGCATCATCGGTGGTAGGATTTACTTAATCCAACCCCACCGTTTGGTGAAGGGCCAGAAAACAAAGTAACCACGGCCAATGAGATTTTGACGCGGCACACCTCCCCAATAACGGCTGTCCATGCTGTTGGGGCTGTTGTCGCCCATGGCCCAATAACAATCGGTTGGAACGTAGTAACTTTGGCTTTCCCCTTCGGTGGTGCCAGTGCTCATGGAGGATTCGATAAGGCTATAACCGGGGTAATTATCTTGTTGGCCAAATTCCCTGGCGAAGGCTGGTGATCCTTCTGCCAGTTTATCGTTCACGTAGAGAAGGGGTGGAGTGACTTTAACCCGGTCGCCAGCCAGCGCCACGCAACGCTTGATGAAATCCTGGCTGCCCTCCTGATTCGGATCGCTTCCGGGAATATGGATGCCAGCCGTCGTGAAAATAAAGACTTCGCCGCGATGGGGTGGGCGAAAATTATAGGTCACTTTGTCGACGAGAACCTTGTCGCCAGTTTGTGTAATGTAGTTGGCAATCGGTTTGCCGGGATCAAATTGCATGCCTTCCATAATATGTAACTTGGCCCTGACATCGTTGCGGCGAATCCAGATACGGTCAGTTTCCTCATGACCCTGCGCATCGACAAGGAGTAGGTCGGTGTAATCGAACCAAATGGTGAAGGTACCCTCCGTCATTTTTGTAACGGTTCCTCCCTGCTTGGTCACCACGCGGCTGTAGCTGAGGCCATGGATGGCGAAATCCCATGCCTGCACGAAAACATTGGGCGGCATTTCCGTCGAGACAATGGGTTCAATTCCAAAGAGAGTCGGTTCCATCGAGCCGGTCGGGATCTGAAATGGTTGCAGAAAGAAAGTGCGGATCGCCAGCGCCATGATTGCTGCCACCACGAAGACCTCGACGTTTTCACGCCAGCCATCCCACGGTGTGGGCGGAAAAAGTTTGTTACCCAGGCGCATGACCTCCTTGTTCAATTTTTCGAGGCCCTCCACATCTTTCCTGGTCAGCAAATCGGGATAGCGATCCTCCAACGCCTGAATAGCTTCAAGGTCGCGGGTCGAGAGTGTGTCCTGCGCATATATGCGGTTGCGGTTCAGGTTCGCCTGAAGGAGCTCCGATTCGGCGAGAACTTGCCGGGTTTTGCGAGGAAGAAAAAAATTGAACATAGATGGGTGTAAAAATTAATTTTCGGATTTTAGCACGGCAATGAAAGCTTCCTGGGGAATATCGACGCGGCCAATCGACTTCATCCGCTTTTTACCTTCTTTCTGCTTTTCGAGCAATTTGCGTTTGCGGGTGATGTCACCGCCGTAACATTTGGCCGTGACGTTCTTGCCGACCGATTTGACGTCTTCGCGCGCGATGATCTTGCCACCGATGGCCGCCTGAATCGCGATTTTGAAAAGATGGGGCGGAATCACTTCCTTGAGCTTGGCGGCGATGTGACGTCCTCGGCTTTCCGCCTTGCCACGCTCCACGATGCAGGAGAAGGCGTCCACCGGGTCGCCGTTCACGAGCATGTCCATCTTGACCAGGTCGGAAATGCGATAGGGCGCGTATTCGTAATCCATGCTGCCGTAACCGCGCGTGATCGTTTTGATGCGGTCGTTGAAATCGACCAGGATTTCATTCAGTGGCAGATCGCAGCGAAGCATCACGCGCTTGGCGTCGAGCGATTCGGTGTGCTCGCAAATGCCGCGTTTTTCCATCACAAGCTGCATGATATCCCCGATATTATCGTTGGGTATCATGATGAAGGCGCGAACCATCGGCTCGGCGATATGGTCAATGACGGATGGGTCGGGCAACTGCGTGGGATTATCCATCATCAACACCTCGCCATTGGTGCGGGTCACCTCGTAAACGACGCTCGGGTAGGTGGCGATGATGTCCATCTGGTACTCGCGCCGTAATCGCTCCTGCACGATTTCCATGTGAAGCAGTCCAAGGAAGCCGCAACGAAAACCGAAACCGAGTGCGACAGAACTTTCCGCAGTGTACGTTAACGCCGCATCATTGAGCTGAAGTTTGCCCAGCGCCATTTTCAGCTGCTCGAATTCGGAGGTATCAATCGGATAAATCCCGCTGAAGACCATCGGCGTCACATTCTTGAATCCGGGAAGCGGTGCCGGTGCCGGTTTGTGCGCGTGAGTGAGCGTATCGCCAATTTTTACCTCGGCAGTTGTCTTGATGTTCGCGATGAGATAACCGACATCACCGGGCTTGAGCGATTCGGTGCGTAACGGTTTCGGCATGAAGTTGCCGACTTCCTTGATCTCATAGCGAAGGTTGGAACCCATGAGCAGGATCGGTGTTCCTGCGCGCAGTTCACCGGAAAAAACACGCACATAAGTGACAACTCCGCGATACGTATCGAAGAGCGAATCAAAAACAAGGGCCCGGGTGAGATCGTCCTTGAACTCTGGAGGAGAGGGGATGCGCGCAATAATCGCCTCGAGAATTTCCTCGATGCCGATGCCAGCCTTGGCGCTGGCCAGGATGGCTTCGTCGGCGGGAATGGCGAGAACGTCTTCGAGCTGGCGTTTTACCGTTTCAATATCGGCATTGGGCAGATCGATCTTGTTGATGACGGGAATGAGCTTGAGTCCCTGCTTATTCGCGAGATGCACATTGGCGACCGTTTGTGCCTCGACGCCCTGGGCCGCATCGACGATCAGCAATGCGCCCTCGCACGCGGAAAGACTGCGCGAAACTTCGTAGGAGAAATCGACGTGACCGGGTGTATCGATCAGGTTGAGTCGATACTTGGTCTTGTTTTTTGCCGTGTAACTCATGGTCACGGGATGTGCCTTGATCGTGATGCCCCGTTCCCGTTCGAGATCCATCGAATCGAGATGTTGCTCAGTCATCTGCCGGTCACTGATCGTACCAGTGGCCTGCAAAAGTCGATCCGAGAGTGTTGTCTTGCCGTGATCGACGTGCGCTATGATGCAAAAATTACGAGTTAGAGCCTGTTCCGGCATGGGAAGGGGTATTGTACTGAAACCAGCGGACAAAGGAAGAGACGTTTTTGCGTTGGTAACGGACGAAGCTTCGTCTTGAGCGCCTTTCAAGGATTAATCCCTCGAAAGGCTCAGGATGACGGACTAGAAATAAGCAAAGCTTGGTTCTTACTTCTCAGAGCGGCGGCGTTTGTTTTCGTCGAGTATCTTTTTGCGCATGCGCAGGCTGGTCGGAGTGGCCTCGACGTATTCATCCGGGCCGATGTATTCCAAGGCGCGCTCGAGGCTCATGGTGATGGGCGTATCGAGCTGGATACCCTTGCCGTCACCCTGGGAACGCATGTTGGTGAGCGCTTTCGCCTTGCAAGGGTTGACTGCCATGTCATCAGGGCGGGAGTTTTCACCGACGACCATGCCGGCATAAATAGCATCGCCGGGACTGATAAAGAGGCGCCCGCGTTCCTGGATATTATTGATCGCGAAGCCAGTGGCGTCGCCTGTTTCCATCGACACGAGCACACCATTCTGGCGCGTTGTAATTTCGCCGCGTTTAGGGCCGTATTCCTTGAAGAGATGGCTCATGATACCTTCACCACGAGTAAGATTGACGAGATCGGTCTCAAAGCCAATCAATCCACGGGTGGGAATGACCGACTCAACTGAAACAGTCGTGGGGTGATGGTTCATGTGGGTGATTTCACCCTTGCGATTGGCGATGTTTTGCAGGATGTCGCCCAGTTTGTCGGTGGGCGTTTCGACATACAGCGTTTCGATGGGTTCGAGGACATTGCCCTGCTCGTCCTTATGGAAAATAACTTCGGGACGCGAGACCATCACTTCAAAACCTTCACGGCGCATTTGCTCGACCAGAATGGCGA
>JABDGH010000023.1 GCA_013286145.1 Verrucomicrobiota bacterium | reverse complement strand
TACGCTGTTGCCTTTACCTGCAATACCAAGCCAAAAATCGGGGCCGTTTTCAACATTCCAAATGCCTCCAATTATTCGATAAAAATTAAGGCCACAGGGCCTGATGGAATTTCGATTCCCGCAACGAGTCCTACAGTAAGTGGAAGCACGGTCACGCTGCCTGTTACAGAAAGCACCACGGCTTTGCCCGATACGATTAAGTATTACAACAAGGCCGACAGCACAGCTTTTACCCTGAGCTGGCAAGTCAGCTTGGATGGTGGCTCAACTTGGGCGACCGTCCAGAGTACCAAGCATACGGTGTATGTGACACTGGGTGATCCCACGACCAGCCTGCGCCAAGAGAGCCTTTTTGAAATTGGCTGCCGCGAAGCGAATGGGCTAAGTGGTGATCCCACTGATTCGACTGTTAAGGGCACTGTTACAGATGCCATCTTCGGCGACTTTGCCAGTCGAAGCGTTAAGCGAGTTGATGGCAAACAACTCACCTACTACCATTCTTACCAGACGGTTGTCACAGACACGGCAGGCTTGTTATCGGGAAGCGATGGCCAATGCGGATCATGGGCTCATCTTTTCCTCGATATTCGCAAGGCGCAGGGAATTAGTGACACCAATGATTACATAGTTCTCACACCACTTAGCCCTAGCGATGAAAAGGGTTTTATTGTTAAAAATTGGACATTTTCTGGCTCAGGAAATAGTGGAGATAGTACTTATCCATATTTGAATCTTCCTGCTAGCACGCTTGTCGGGACAAGCAGCTATAACTGGCTTTATGCAGAGGCGACGGATGCAACGGGCATCCCCGGCCAAGGTACTGCCAATCCCGCATCATTTTTCAATAACCATCAGGTGGTTTATGTAAACAGCCAATATTACGACCCTTCGTATGGGATAAAACATCCGAGTCTGCAAGACATTGAAGATACTTCAATCGATGGCTTTTATTTAATTAATTATTCCTATCCTGTAAATGAACCTCTCGTTAATCTTGATCTTAATGGCAATGGCAACAAAACCGACTCTGGAGTCGATACAATAGTCATTTTGTTCCAAAAAAATCCGTCTGGATTAAATATTTCTATCGATAGCCAAACAACCTACTAATTATGAAACGAACATATACAGCAATATCGTGCTTCATCTTAATCATTTCCTCGATGCTTATAGCCCAAGCCAATCCAGCTATTCCAAGCTTTGATCAAGTAACAAAAATTGGTTTACTTTCTCATAAAGGATGGATGTTGAATATATATCCAGACGGCTCGGCATCACTCATTTACGGCTCTAATCCAATGGACGTTGCTAAAGCGCCAAAGCAAAGCTTTTCTTTCCAGGAGGTTTACAATCTACTCGTTCCTCATCTGTCAGATACCTACAAAGAAGGAAAAACTATTGCTGTTACCCTACATGTTACTGGACAAACTTCGTCCATCTCGCTCTATCTTGAGGACAAAGCTACGATCAAAAAAATTATGTCTCAGGCACGTGATAAATCAGTCCCGCTAGATCAGACCCGTTTTAAAGAACTGCTTCAAAAGCATTCTCCTGTTCCAGACGAAGATAAATCTCAATAAAAACCGATATTGCGTGCCATGCTGTCATGTTATGGCCGCTGCCCATGCAGGTCGTGGAAGATACCAACACCAATCATGCTGTCGATGATTCCGATACCGTTCTCAAGTATGTCCGCTTTGGATTATGGGATCATGCGTTTAATACGAACACACCGACCGGCGTGATCAATGACAACAGCGAATCGACCAACTTTATCGGTTGCGACAGCCGCCGCTTTTACCTGCGTATCAAAGATACCAAGGCGACCGGCTCAACCATCACCGCCGACTGGTACACGCAAAAATCGGACGGCACCGATGACGATCATCCGGGGACGTCAACCGTCACCTTGACCCAGACGGGAACGAACACGGGTGTGTTTGTTTCCAAGGCGCTCATGCTCGTTGCCGACGATGTGGACAATAACTTTGCTCCCAACACTGGTTTGGTTGGCACCGGAACTGCCGTTCAGGGCGCGGCGGATCATCGCCTCCGCCGTGCTGCGCTCGGCGACAAAATGTGCTTTAGTTATACCATGCCCATCACCGGAGCGCAGAAAGCCACCGCTTCCGTCCCCATCTTCGACACCTCCAACGATCCCGGGCCGGATAAGAGAAAACAATTAACGGTCAATATTGTTAACTACCTAGCTCCTGCAGTTGGCAGTAATCCTCCTCAACCTTATGGAACATCGACATATATCAACTCTTTATTTTCCTCTGCCCAAGACCTTTGGACTCAAGTTGGCTTGAAAATAAATCAAGGCTCAAATGTACAAAGAGCCATTCCATCGGCAGCACTTGCTATGGATGGGACCTATCAAGGCTCAGCTAACACGACTCAAGAGGCCGCGATCTTAAACGATCTGATACCTATAACGGCAGATAATACTCTCACCGTTATTATTCTGCCGCTTGGAGGTGCGAATGCTTATACAACAATAGCCCAACGAACGAACGTCACTTTAGGAGACAGGTATTTTATTTTTATCAATAATGCTCTGGATATTAACGACCTGACTTTAGCCCACGAGTTATTTCACGCGCTTTATAATCGTTTTGACGATTCCACGGCTACCCAGCAGTACTTCCCATTCAACACCGAGCCGCCTGACTCATTTGGAGTTACCTTACCCGATGTGAGGATTTATCGACGTATTCAGGCAATTACGATAACGCCCACGGATTGGCTCAGACAGGGACGTACTGGAAGGTTTCCGATAGGATCGGGAATAGGAACAAATTCGGCAACGACAGGCAACACACTTATACAAAACTACTAATTATGAAAATCTTTATGCTGCCAGCACTAATAGGACTACTAGCCTTACTGACTATGCAAATCGCGGTCTCTACTGAATCGGATGACGCCACCATTAAACAGGCAGTTTTAACGGTTATCGGAGGTAATTTTTCTCCCGATCACTTAGGGCCTGATAAGTATGAGACTGTTAAGAAAATGATTTTGGATAATTCTGTTGCCGCTAATCGAATACTCATCAGCGAGATTTTAAATCGAGAAGTGTACACCAGAAGGCTATCATCGCTTTATGTTAGCAACTTGCTCCAGCTTACACGTAATGGAGACCGCACAGGAGCGCTTCATGCAACAGTGCTTTATCAAAAGATTCTTGATGATAGTCTCAAGGAGTTCGATAACGCAGCAAACAAAGACGCCTATTTTCAAGGGAAATCCGAACAGGATAAAAGTAAAATTCAAAGACTTCTTCAGCGAAAAAGCGAAGTAAAAGCATTTGCCGAAACGGGATCCAAGTAACTAATAGCGGAACGGTTACAGACTCGAAACGGCTGTGGGATGATCCTTCACATAATACTGATCCCACTGCTGCAAACGGTGGGCAAAACAAACAAATTGATTACATGCGTCAATCGCCTCTGTGTCATTGAACATTATGAAAAATAAAGCCCTAAAATACCTGATGGCGGGATTAGTCCTTATGAACGAAGTGAACTCCACAAGCCAACCATAGCACCAGAAGTGCCAACAAAAAATAAACGCTGAAACGGCTTCTCGGCTACGAACATACGACCATTGAAGGACGCCAAGCTCACCTACATCAAACTAAACAGCCAAACGACTTGCCCGCCTCGTGCCGCTGTCCCGGTTAACCAAGAATGTTGTGGGAGCTTTTTCACTCTCAACACCCGGATTGAACGTCGGTCATGGCTGCGACCATTCCTGCTATGTCCAAGCAAAACTTATCCTTTAAATTTGAGAAAAGGGGACAGGCACGGAGACAAGATTGCAGACCCTGGGCGAAATTCAAGGCTGCGGCGTGCCTGTCCCCTTTTTCTCTTCCACCCGGCGATCTCGGGCTACCCATAATCCGAAGCAAGCTTCGAGCAATTACACCCAAGTGATTAAATTGATTTTAAAGGCAATGGGATTTTCCCTTCAGCCAATCCTGTTAATCCTGTCCAAAAAATTCCGTTAATTCCGTAATTCCGTCAATCTTCAGCCACCGCCTCAAAGATTTTAAGCGTTGTAGGCCAAATAGGGAATGCAGAGCTACCGGGGTTTTCGCAGATGAGGTAAGATCATCGCATCATGAACAGGCCACCCTCGCATCCCCACACCGAATTCACCCATTCGGCTCAAGTTTTGCGCACATCCCCAAAACGCCTTTCTCATTCCCAGGCCCAAGTCGCCGCAATGCTTAAAAAGCTTAATCATGCTGGCTGCCTTAAATTTCTACGGAATTATCCGTCGCCCCGCACCCCAAATAAGCCAACCAGTCTATTTAAGCAAAATAAGAAAAACCATTTAGAAAAAGATGCCAGGTTAGGACATCATTTAAAATCCAAGCTTGAGGCCGCCCTGGATGGACTGGGCGAAGTAGTGATCCTGTCCGGCCTGGGTCTGATCGTCGAGAAAGAGGGTGATGTCATCCTCGACTTGAGCATCAATACCGAGGTCGATGAAGGCCGAGTCGCGGCTGGTGCGGGTGGTCTGGATGGTGAAGGAACCCACGCCGAGTTGGTTGAACTGGCTGGTGATGCCGCCATCTTCGTTGAGATACGCATGTTGCCAGGTGGCGCTGAAATGGGGGGTGAGATTAAAGGAACCGAACCAGCCCTGGACATGCCCGGCGTAGCGCGCTGCAAAGCCAAGCTGGCTACGGAGGGATTGCGTGTTTTGGGACTGGACGTTAAGCGCCGTCGGGCCTTGTTCCGTGAAAGAGTCGACCCCGAGGTTGACATATTGGAGGCCAGCCACCGGCCCGATTTTCCAATGACCTTCCTTGAATTCGTAGCCGCCGTTGAGATTGCCGACATACTGGTTGCCCTGCGGCGCTCCGTGATTGGTGCCGGTGAGAGCGCCGATCTGGATATTGCGATCCTCGGTATAACTATTATAGCCATAGGAGACGAGGCCGTTGCCGTACCAGCCCGCCTGGTCGGCATAGCTGACGTAAATTCCGGGCGAGTAGCTGTCAACGGTGGTGGTGCTGCCAATATGGTCGAGCGTGGCGTCCGTATGGCCATAAGCCATCAATCCGCCCACAGTCCAGTTACGATCAATGCGGTAATCGACACCCGCCGTGATCGAGCCGGTGGTATAGTTCTGGTGGGCCATGTCGATGTCATGGCTCAAGTCAGCCAGGATCACGTTGCCGGCAATGAAGGTGCTCCAGCTATTCTGCGGTTCGCACATGCTGCACGATTTCAGATCCTTGGGATCGTTCATCCTGACACCAGCCATGACGGGATCCGCCATATCGCTGACCATCCCCGCAGTGGATATCGGGCTCCAAGCCAGCAAGCGGCTTTTAACCTGGGACATCTGGGGATCGAGCGTCGCATCGAGGTAAGTCAACTGGCTGCCGTCAAAGCCAGTCACTCCATCGCGCAATCCAGCCAGGTGATTCCCGACCATCTGGTTGACAAAGGTCGGGTTATCAAAGGCGATGTGGCGCCAGATTTGCAGCGATTGCGGAGAAATTTGATCGAGCGCCGAACCGAGTGCACCGGGACTACCCGACAGCAGGTAAATATTGTTTACCAACGTCTGGAAGTTGCCGCCAATCACGGGCGCGTTGGGGGCAAAAGTATCGATATAGGTGCCCACCGAATGCTGGTTGGGTGTCAGGCCGTTTAGGCCACCGAGCGCCTGGAGAAAGGTAAGGGTCACATCGTTCGTCGTATAGTCGTACTCGGCGAGATACCCAGCCGTATTCAAATTGGTAATGCTGGCGTTGAACACGCCGGTATATCCATTCGTAAAACTCGCCAGGTCGTAGCTCAGGTTGGGCGTCACGGTCAGATTGTTGCCATTGATCGCGAGATTACCCCCAAGCGTGGAAGCTGCCGCGCCCGTCACAACCAACTTCTCGTTGCTGTTGTTGGTTGCGGTCAAAAGTTTCAGCGCCAGCGTGCCCCCGGTCTCGCTATAGGTGCCACCAACATTGATATTTTGCTGAACACCATCGGTGCTCAGGGTTCCGCCAATCACGGAAACGTTGCCTGTACCCAGCGCGTTATTGCTGCCGACTTGAAGAGCCCCGGCTTCCACTTTCGTGCTACCTGTATAGGTATTATTACCATTCACGAGCAACGTGCCGGAACCTTGTTTATCGAACTCGAGCACCCCAGCTTCAGCGCCATCATCTTGAATAACGCCCGAAAAAGAGCTGTTGGTGGAACCATTAACTATCAATTCGCCACCATTTCCGAACCGTAAAAATCCTGAGCCGGTGGTATCATCGGTAAGAGTCTTGACGGTCTGGCTGTTGCCGTTGAAATCCCAGAAGCCGTTCATGGTCACGGTGGAAGCCGTATTGATTTCGTTGCTGCTTATGAGCTGCACCTTGGAACCGCTGTTCACGGTCAAGTCACCCTGGATGGCGAGTGCTCCGCCGGTTTTACTCAAATCGAGCTGGCTGCCACCCGTTATGGTTGTCAATCCCGTGTAGGTATTGGCGGAGGCCCCGGAAAAGATGAAGCGTCCACCACCACTCAGGGTGACGGTCGATGCAGCCGTTTCCTGGATCACACCGTTAAAATCAACTTTATTGGTAGGCTGAACGGTATTGCTGCTGAAAGTGAAGTCCGTGATGCCTTTCGAGGTGTCGAGGGTGAAACTACCCTTCATCTGCAAGGTGCCCGTGGGCGCAAACACGAAGCTGTTTCTCGTGTCGATATTGTTTGCGATGCTAAAATTGCCACTCGTACCCAGGGTATCCTGAGCTCCATTATTACCGGAGTGATCGACCAGCAAAGCGCCGGTACCCAAGGCATTGACGTTACCAATGGTCAGGGAACCCGCCAAAAGACTCACTGAATAGGGGTTGCCGCTGCCGGGGGCATTGAGGCCGGAATTATTGCCGCTGAGAACCACATGTCCCACTCCGCCAAAATCGCCGATAACAATAGAGCCAGTCTGATTGGAGTTACCGTTGCCGGAGATGGCACTGCTGAGAGTGATCGTTCCGGTACCATGAAGACCAAGGGATGTCCCATTCAAAACCACTTTGGAGGTGACATTCAAACCGGCGGTAGCGGCGATCCACCGCTGGATCTGGTTGCCAGTTGCAAGGGTAAGCCCCGTGCCGCCAAAACTGATGGTTTGGGTCTGGCTGGAGTTATTGGTAATAGCCGTGCCACTGCCATTACCCGTACCAAGAGTCAGGGCGTTTCCCTGCAACTTAAAGGCTTGCGCTCCCTGAAAAGTAATCGAATCGATGCTGGTGAGACTGTTGTTATTGGATGTGGTGTTAGTGGCAGACAGAAGACCAAAGTTAAGATCGGCTCCGTTGGCTGGCAGTGCATTCCAGTTTGCAGCGGTGCCCCAATTGGTGCCGACACTACCGTTCCAATCATTCGCGGCACCAAAACCCGTGGAGGAAAAAATCGTTATTACGAGCAGACACAATCCAAATCTCGCAAGTGATCGAGCGCCCTTAACATTGGTATTAACAGCTTCAGTAAATTTCTTCATTTGATCTCCTTTATTTGCTCACTCCCATCTCCTATGTAAGCCCCTAAAGGCTTCGGGATTTCTTGAATTTAGTCAACCTCTAATTATCTTGAGAGAATGCTATTATTCAAGTCCTTAAAAGGTCATTATCTCGATAAGGGACAATAGCTTACTTGCTTATCAGAAAATTAATACCCTCATGAAAGCACCCAAGGTTTTTGTTCTCGGATTAGATTGTGCGGAACCGACTCTAATCCTGGGTCCCTGGCTCGACCATTTGCCTCACTTCAAACGGATCATTCAGGAAGGGCGTCATGGCCAGATACGATCCTGTGATCCGCCCATTACGGTTCCCGCCTGGAGCGTCATGATGTCTTCCCACAGCCCGGGAACGCTCGGCGTCTATGGATTTCGCAATCGCACCGACCATGGCTATGACAAACTTAGCATCGCAACCTCGACTTCCATCAAGGTCAAGCGCCTGTGGGATTACCTGAGCGAGGCCGGGAAAAAAGTCGTTTTGATCGGAGTTCCCCAAACGTATCCGCCTTTCCCGGTGAACGGCTGTCTTGTCGGCGATTTTCTGACTCCCAATACTGAATGCGATTACACTTACCCCCGGGAACTCAAACAGGAGATCAAGGAAACGGTAGGCGATTACATGCTCGATGTGCGCGATTTTCGCACCGACAATAAGGACAAGATTCTGGCCGATATTTACGAAATGACCGAAAAACGGTTCAAGCTGGCCTTTCACTTTCTCAAAAGCAAACCGTGGGATTACTTCATGATGGTTGAGATGGGAACGGATCGGATTCATCACGCTTTCTGGAGTTACCTGGATCCCAAGCATCGCGCCTACGAACCGGGACATCGCTTTGCGCAGGCCATTTTTGAATATTACAAATTTCTGGATACGAAACTGGGTGAGCTACTGGAAAAGCTTCCGCCCGAAACCCATCTTTTCATTGTTTCCGATCACGGCGCGAAACGGATGGATGGCGGCATCTGCATCAACGATTGGCTGATCAAGGAAGGCTATTTGCATCTCAAGGAAAAACCCTCCACTCCCACGCCCCTCTCCAAGGTACAGATCGACTGGAGCAAAACCAGGGCATGGGGAGATGGGGGTTATTACGGGCGCATCCTCCTGAATGTTCGGGGACGCGAACCCCAGGGAATCGTCGAGATAGCCGAGTATGAAAAACTGCGTGACGAGTTGGCGGAAAAAATAAGAACCATTCCCGATGAAAAAGGACAGCCGATTACCACCCAAATCCACCGTCCGGAGGATCTTTACCGGACGATCAATGGCGTTGCGCCCGATCTGCTCGTTTACTTCGGAGGACTCCACTGGCGTTCAATTGGCACCGTCGGTCATGACGGCATCCATACCTTTGAAAATGATACTGGCCCCGATGATGCAAACCATGCCGAACACGGTATTTTAATTTACCGTACGTCCAATGACATCAAGCGGGAGGTACGGCTTCCCTTGAATTTTGACGGGGCACGTCTCATCGATATGGCACCAACCATCCTCCGCCTGTTTGGCTTGCCTCCCGACAAGGACATGGAAGGGATGCCTTTGCGGCTGGAATGACCTGACGTAGTGTCAGGGAGTTTTGATCTTGGAGTCGTTGTCGTTAATCGACTTTCCAATCCGGGCTGAAACCGCAGCAGGCTGATCCATCCAGTTCCAACGTCCCGCCACCACCGATTGCAATTGGGCATAGGACAGAATATGCCTGCTGGTGACATCCTCCTGCTCCAATCGCAAAGTCAGGTAAGTCTGCTCGGTATTGAGAAATTGCGTCAAAGGCACCGCGTCCGACTGTTGCAAAATTTCAACTTTCTGAAAGGCCTTGCGTGCCGCGATAACTTTGCTGTTGATAGCTGCGGCGGCATAGGTGTTGTCACGGATGGCAATGTAGGCATCGAAGAGACTTTGCTGCAGATCGTCCCGGGTTTGTTGGAGTTGCAGGTTTTGTGCTTCAAGCGCAGCCAGATCCGCCCGCGCCTGATTGTGCAAAATTCCAAAATCGAAGATGGGCACGTTCACCGTGACAAACGAAGTCCAAAGATCATTTCCGTTTTTCCCCGGTGAAGACACATCATCTGCGTAGGTATAATTGCCGCGGTATTCCACCGTCGGCCAAATCTTGTCCTGATCCATGGTAAGTTGTGCCTTGGCCTGTTTGACCACAGCCTCCTGCTTCATCATGGTGGGATGATCGCCCCGAACCATCGCCATCAGCATCGGGTAAGAGGGCAGCTTGGGCATGGGAGGATACGAGACTTCAAGGGCAAATGATGCGGGATCGTCAATGCCCAGCATCATCCCCATCCGCAAAAAAGCGTCGAGGGCCAGGTCGGTGGCCGCATCGCAAGCATTTGTATTTTGAATCGCCTCCAGTTCCGCCGACGAGACATCAGCCTGTGTCGCCATTCCGTAATGAAATTGTGCTTTCACCACCTGGAGTTGCTTGTCGGAAAGACTTTTTTGATGCTGGAGCAGATCGAGTTTATCCTTCGATGTGACAACCTCGAGGTAGGTTTTGGTCACGTTGAAGAGGATCTGTTGCAGCGTCATCTCACCCGCATAACGGGTAATTTCAGTGTTCATCTGCTGGATGGTTGCAGATGGCGGGGTGTTGACGCCGAAAAATGATCCTTCCTTGATTAAAGGCATGTAAAGTTGTCCTCCACCCGATTCGTAGGCATGCAACCCCTGAATATTCCTGACGGCAACTTCAGGGTCGTGAACTCCGAGCACAGAGAAATAACTGACTGATTCCCCGGTGACATAACCGATCTGGCCGGTAGCGGTCAACTGGGGGAGATACATGGCGCGAATCGATTTCGCGCGCCGATCCATGGCTTCGAGATTAAAGCGGATCGCGCGGACGGCTGGGTTTTGCTGTTTGACACGTTCCAGGCAATCCCGAAGCGTGAAAATCTTTTTATCAGGTGACGGAGCAGGCTTGGCCACGGGAAGGGATGAAGACATGCCCGAAGAGTTTGCCGCCCAGGAAAATCCTGCGCAGGCCAACCAGGCGAAAATTAGAATGGTTCTTTTCATCCGCATGGATTTTTCCTGCTTTCGGCTATTAGCCTCACTCCTTATACCTTTCCTGGATATGTAGGCCAGCCTGAGAATATGTTTTCGTGATGGAATCATTTATAAGCCCCCCTTCGGCATGGTGGAGACGGGAGTAAGTTGCCTGGAAATGGCATCGGGAATGTTTGAGGCGTCTTGTGCGCTTGAGACATCCGGTTTAACGATGCCGCCATAAGGTCCCGGTAAAACGGGAGGCGCTACAGTCGTCACAGCCGCCGGATCCCCTCCCCCATCCCACAAATAAACCGTGCCACTGGCATTTTCGTACACCACCCGGGAAATGTTCTGCACGAACGAGACCGTATCGCGATCCTGATCGTTGAAAAGAGCGCGCGACACAGCAATAAACCAGACCCGGTTATGACGGCTGTAGAGATCCCGCAGTTGGCTCCCATTACGAATGGCCACACTTCCAGAGTGGCCGTCGATGAAGACTGGCGTATCGTATTCGCGCTCGAAGACAACCCGCTTGGTCAAGGTGGTATCGCATTCAACGGCTGATTTTCCAGTGAAGTGGGCGAAAGTATCCGGCATCAACGCGACGACCGCGTCACCCGGTTGCAATCGCCTGCTCACATAGACCGAAGGCGCCTGATAATCGTAGTAGCTGTCGTTGTATCTGGTAAAGAAAGGTGGCAGACCCTGCGGCTGTTCCACGCGATAGATTCTTACCCCGATTTCGCTCGCTGCTAAAAACATTACCGCCATGACGGCGATGAGGCCTTTTTGCGCCCAACGTCCGACCCAAGTCCAATCCATTTGAGACACCGTGCCCAAAAGTCGGGTAACGTGATCGTAAAACTGGATGATGACGGCGCAACCTCCCAGAACCAGTAATGTTTGATAATAGTAGCAATAACGAATTGAGAAAATCGGCAACAAGTTGGAATAGCAAAGCAGCAAAAGAAAAAAGACCAGCAGAACATAGCGTGTGGGTTTATGCCGCCAAAGCAGCAGCAATCCAACCATGGCCAGGATACTGAGCATGACGTGAGAATTCATCATCATCAGCCGATCAAAGTAAAAGAAGTCGTTATTGCGCTGATCCAGAAAGTTGAGCTTGGGTCCGGAAATATCGGCCAATCCTTGTCCCATGGCCAGATAGGCGGGTAAAAGCACCGCCCGCCCGCTCAATTGGATCAGCACGACTGCTCCCACAAAAAAAAGGCCCACCCAGAAATGGAATTGCCGCAACCACCGCCAGTCATTTGGATTCATGGCTACGAGCATGACGGCAAAAACGGGCAGAATGAATCCGCTGCCTTCCCAGGAAAAATAGGTCAGGCAGAAGAGAATGCACGCAGCGGGAAAGTACCTTCGATCCACTCCGTTGCCTCGCCGAATCGATTCGTAAAACACATAGAAACAGAGGAGGGCGAAAAATTGAGTCTGCTGCAAATGAAAACAGTGACGCGCCCAGAGAATATTAAAGGCCAGGCAGGCATAGATCAGGGCGGCCAGGAGTCCAGTTCTTCGATTGAACATGCGCGCTCCGATCACCCCGAGCAGTCCGCAGACCGCCGTGCCGAAAAGCAGGGACGGAACGCGCAGGCTCCAGTCGGGCCAGCCGGTCAGAATGCCGCAAAAAGCCTCAGGCCACGGCACGAGTTCGTACGTGCTCAGTCGAAAAAATACACCCTTGTAAGCGAGAGAGGGATATCCCCGCTCGACAATGCCATGCGTAACGTTGCGCATGAAAACTTCGTCATGATCGAGAGGAAAGGTCATCAATCCACTGACTCGCACGGCGAATGCGAGTATCACGATGGCCGCAAGGGCTATTCCAAAACCGTAATTCCGAATAAATTCACGCGTAACAGGAAGCCGATCTGCCTTGGATTTGGAAAGCGTTGAGGGCTGAGACCGCCATAATTTCAAGCGTAATAAAATTGAAAATAGGATGAGACCGACCCAAACGTAAAATTGAAGCGGCGCTTCAGGACGAATCCTTACGTCAAACGCAGCAAGAATCAGTACTCCTGCGGCAAGCCCCACTGGAATCTGGGCCAGGGCATCAACTGTCAGGGACTGCTCAAGAGAAACTCCACGCCGACGAGCCAGTCGATCCGAAAACCAAACCCAGAGCGCACACCAGGCAGCCGTCGCCAGCGCACCTATAACGAAAGCCATTGAGTTGCGCCGCGACACTTCGGAAGTAGAAAGAAGTGGTTGGTAACCAAGCTTCATCCGATTGCCAAAAGGGACATCTCCATAATCGGCCAGTTCTCGGGAGGGGCTCCATGCGATATTGTTCCGAACCTGCGGAATTGATTGCACCTGCCATGATGAGTTGCTGGCAATGATATTTGTGACCTCGTTGCCACGCACAAAGCAAAGATTGGCCAGCAAGGCATTTTCCGCTGCAGCATTTTCAACCTGGATTTCCAGCCGATTAGTCCCCCAGCTCAGCCAACGGCGCAAATCGATCGATCCCATCGCGAGCGGGGATTGCCCGTAAAGAACCGTGTCCGAACGGGTGATCTGCGTGCCATTCAGATAAATTCGATAATCGCCAGTTGCGCTTATTTCCAGCCATGTGGAATCGGTTCCCCAAGGCACCGTGAACTCCCGCTTGAAACAAGTTTGAGCCGCACCAATCACTTGGGAACTGATCCAACATCCTTCCACAGGATGTTGAAGCACGGCGGGTGAAACCCCAACCGGAAGGATGGAAGGATCTGGCACCGTGCGATCACTTACCAGGGCATCGGGCCATGTGCTGTCATCGAGATGGGGCAACACCCAGGTTAGACTACCCACCAAGTCATCGGTTTGCGCCTTTGCTTTCCATGTGGCATCGGAATAAATCCATTGGCTCTCGCTGGCACCACGAACGTAGCCCTTGACCAGAAGTTCGGGAGGACGGGTCTTGATGCGGCGATCAACATTGATGGTGATGCTGTTTTCGCCGCGAGTCAGATAGGGGGTTATGTCGAATTGCTTTGCGGGTTCAGCGGAGACAAACATGGCCGTTCCCGGAATGCTCGTCGTACCGGGTTGAGCCGGGAAACGAAGCGGAACGCCGTTAACGTAAGCGTCGTAAGCGTCGGTAGCGGCCACTTGGATCCAAGCCTGCCGAACGGTGCTGGTTATATAGAATTTCTTGCGAAAATAACCGGTGTCACTTTTTTCGGCTGTATGAATCCAATGTGCCCCGGAAAAATCGAGCCTATAACTTTGCGGGAGAGACTTGCCCAGGGTGAACCCGGTGTGGATGCCAACGAGGATGCCGCACAAGGCAGTGATACTGGCAGCGGTCAGGCCGTTGGCCGTTTTAAGCCAATGGACAAGCAGCGACTGCTTCATGGGTTTACGGCGTTGTCGGTCAAGCCCTTGACCGCGCGGACGCTCCAGTAATCCTTGTTATGATTCAAGACGGAATAGGCCTTGAGATAATTCAAGCGAGCCCCGGATAAGTCGCCCCGAAGATAATCGACGTCGCCTTGTGAACTGAAAAGATGAGCCTTGATCATGGGGTCATCCGTCATGCCAAGGTCTGACATCAAAAGAGCCGTAGCGCGATCATATTGGGCTGAATCCTGAAAAGCCCTCGCAGCCATGAAATTTTCGGCCAGGTTGGCTTCGGTGGCTTGCGCCGCCTTTTGCCAGTAAAGAGCGGCTATGCCCGCCTGCGGCGGTACCATGTCAATTTTAACGGGTACCCCACCAAAGGTGCTTCCGTGATTATAAAGACCCTTTGCGAGGGTAGAAGCGGCCTGACTGTATGCATTGCCCGCCACACGTCGTAAATCAACATCGCCTCCCGCCATCGCTTGCGAAAATTCATCCAAAGCCTCGTTCAAATCTTTCTGGCTCACCTGCCTTTGCCCCATGAGAAAATGATACTCGGGCGCATGGACGCGATGATCGGCCTCGGCCAGGGCACCAAGTCTTTCGTAAACACGGGGAATGCGGCGGTTCCATTCGTCAAAGGCGAGCGCCGCGCGATAATAATTTTCCGCCTGATTCCGGTTTCCTTGCCGTTCCTGCTGTTGCCCCAGGTTCCAGCATGCTTCACCCAGAGCGGGAGCCAGGCAGTGGAAACCTAAAAAAAGAAAAATCACGACGACGGCCCGCTTCATCTGTGTCCAACGGATGGCGGGATCTGCCATTAAAAAAAAAGCCGCCACCGCGAAGATAAGCGCACCCGACATGTAAAACCACCAGCCGATCTGCATGGCGACAACGCTGGCGTACCAGCGGTCATAGAGACCCTGAATATCGGTCAGCTTTGCCGAGGGTATGGCTGGCGCAAGAACCTCAATAGGGAAATTGGCGCTGTTGCCAAAGGCGGAAAGAGCGAGGTTGTCAGCCCGGGCCTGTAAAAATCGGTCGAGCCAACTGGGTTGCGAGAAGCCGATTTGCAAGGGGCAATTGAGTCCCAGTAAAAGAAGCATCAGGGCCGCCCACCAAACCGGAACGGCGCGCCGCATCTCCCAACCGATCCAGGCCAGGGCCAGGCACAGGACAATGATTACGCCATAGGAGAGTCCGAGATAGATTCCAGGCGGTGTATCCAGCGCGGAGTGAAACAGGGGCATTTCAAATGGGGAAAACCCCGGGAAAAGCACCGGATCGTACCAGTAGAAAATTGTGCCCGGAATGATAAGGCACAATCCCAGGACGACCGCAATTTTGGTTGGACTCAGATTCATGAAAGGGCCTTTCTCCTTGAGAAAAAACCTTCCACGTAAACCCGGGCGAAATCGGCAGCTTCCTGAATCAACCCAATTTCCTTGGCGCTAAAATTTTTCAACCGCCAGAGCAATCCGCCGTATGCCATGATGGCAATTATTCCCGCGACTATTTGCCAGGGAATCGTATCGTGACGCGCCAGATAAAGAACCGACATCATGACAGTAAATGGCAGGAGAGGCCGCAGTATATCCCGGAGCCATTCCAGCCGGAGTCCCAGTCCCTTGAGATTGCCCACTAAAATTATAATCAGGACGCTCTCGGCAATAACCACACTGAAGCAGGCTCCCAGATAATTCAGGCGCATAATCAGCCACGTTCCAAGAACAAGTCGTCCGGCCAATACAGCGGCCATCGAGGCCAGGTACCGTCCCGACTGATGCAGCGTGCTGTAAAGAACGGGATAAAGTGCGGAGAGGAAAAGTGGAACGACGGCCAAACCAAGCAAACGCAAAGCTGGTACTGAAGGAAGAAAGGATTTTCCCAAAAGCAAAAGAATGATCGTATGGGGCCACACCATGCACGCCGCCGCCAAGGGAAGCGCCAGGAGGTAAAACCATTTGACGGAACGTTGATAGGCTTCAGCCAATTGCTCACGCGATTCGCCCGCCAGGCGTACAAACATCGGGAAAAGAGGGCCGGTCAGAACCGCTGAGAAGAGGGTCAACCCCATCAGAAACCGGTAGGGACCACTGAAGAGTCCCAAGGCAAAGGGCGTCACAAGATATTTCAGGAGGAAAATTTCCAACTGCCAGGAAACCTGGCGCAGACCCAGGCTTGCCCCCAGTGGAAGGGTTTCAAGGGTAAGAAATATCCATAACGATAAGTCCCACAAAAACCATTTTCCTTTCGCTACAGCGAAGCGGCGTCCAACCGTCAAACGGTAATAAAAGACTTGAAATAAATTAGCCGAAAAATGGCACCAAACCGCACCCCATATACCGCCATGCAGCCACAGAACAATCGTAAGAAGCCCCACGAGCACCACCTTATGCACAACAAAACCGATGGCGTTGTACTCCATGTTTTCTGTAGCCCGGAGAACGGCGACATAACTGACCGACTGCAAAAGCAACAAGTATCCAACGCCCATGACCAGGGACAATCTTTGGATTTCAATCCCCAGGGGCAGGCAATACAGAATGGCGAGCATGACGAGAAAGGTGATGCCAGTAAAAATCCACATCAGGGAACGCGCACCCAGCAGCAGTCGCTCCAACTCGTCGGGACGCCGGGCTATTTCCCTGATCAGGATATTGCTTAGACCAAAATCGGCGATGAATTGAAAAACTGAAGCAAAAGCCAGGAGATAGGAAAAAACACCAAAATCGACGACTCCTAAAAAACGGGCCACGATAAGGATGCTGACGAACTGCAATCCTCCCCCCATCACGGCAGCAAAGATGCCGAAAGCAGCATTTTTGGCAATCCGGTGCGATTGCTTCATCGCTCAGAGCCCTTCCAGATGATAATGAACCTTGTCGCCATCCTTCAGGTAAAGAGTGCCAACGGTCGCCACGATATCGCCTTCCTGCACTCCGTCGTCAATTTCAACCCAGCCCTGGGTGATCATGCCGTAGCGGACGTGGCGTAAGACAGCGTGGTTATCCGGAGTGATGACAAATACCGTGGCGTTTTCACCCACCGGGTTCATCACGGCGGTATCGGGAACAACCAATACATGTTTTTGCTGGGTGATGCGGGCGAAGCCGGACAGCCCCGGTTTCAGTTTAAGATCAGGATTCGGAATCTTGACATAGGCGGTGAAGCTGCGGGTTTGAGGACTGGTCTTGGGATCGACGAAAAAGACTTCTCCCTGGAAAACCTGACCGGGGAATGCCTCGAACACCATCTCAGCCTTGAGACCCGCCTTGACGCTGGCAATTTTATCTTCGCTAATATTGGCTAGGAAATAAACCTCCTTCAAATTACCCAAAACCATTACCTGCTGATTCATGACAATGCGCTCCCCGGGATTAAGCATCCGGCTCATGACAATGCCGGTAACTGGAGATTTTACCTGGGCCGATTGCCTATCGATTTGAGCCTGGATCAATACCTGTTGAGCGGACGCAAGATTCGCACGGGCCTGCGCCAGGCTGCTGGAAGATGCCAAAGTATCGGCTTCGGAAGCGATTCCCTGTTTCTTCATCTCCTGCGTTCCGGCATCCTGTTTTTCAGCAATTGTTGCGGCATATTGCATCGTGTTGACCTTTTCCTGGGCTGCTGTCAGGGCAGCTATGAGGGGGGCAGGATTACACTCGTATAGAATCGTATCGGGGTTGACGATGTCGCCCAGATTGACCGGAACTTGAGTGACCTGTCCCACAATCCACGAACTGAGATTGACGATTTGCGAAGGTTGCACCTGACCTCCTCCACCGGAAATTTCCGTCAAGTCCATCATTCGGGCGCGAAAGGCATCCGCAGGCATCGGCAGATGCAGCGGCCGGGATAAGTCGGGATTATACCAGGCTTGATAAGCCGTGGCAGCGATCAGGGATACCCCTATCGCGATAAGGGTGATACGAAGCAAGGAGCGGAGACGGGAAGAAGATCGTGAATAATCGGTCTTTACCTCGTGGCCCGCACGGCTGGCTGCGGCAGCAGCCTGATCCAGCTTGTAATGCCGGGCCGCATCGCTCCCGAAGGCAATTAATTCCTGCATGACAGGACTACTCAAAATCCATCTTGCCAGTCTATGCAGTGGGCCTCGGCGCTTCGGTGGTTGTTGCTTATTCTCTTCCATTTTCTCTCCTCTTTTCCCGATCAATCGCCATTACGCATGATTTTCATTTTGCCAGCGATTGATTGTGCCCGAGTGTGCCGTGCCTGAATCATATGGAAGTAGATGTTTTCTATCTTCTGGCACTGGATGCGCCAATCATATTCTTCCCGCACGGTCTGGAGGGCGGCCTCGCCAAGTTGTTTGGCGAGCACTCGATCCGTCAGCAGGGTCGAAAAACCTTCTGCCATATGATCCACGTCTTCATCGCGGCAGACAAAGCCATTTTGCAGGTGCCGAATTCCCTTGGCTCCCCCGATGGCGGCCACGATGGGGCGGTTCGTGCCCATGTAATTGAGAATTTTAATGGGGTGACCGGCAGAAGAGGGACGAGGCGCCACGGCCACATCTCCCAGAACCAGATAATCGGGTAAATCTTCCAGGGGATGCTTGTCGACCCAGCGCATGCGGGCGGTTATTCCCAGCTCTTCAGCCAGAGTTTCCAATTCGCGGCGCAAGACCTCATTGGCGAAAGGAGAGACCACTAAAAGCACGGTATCGGAAAATTCCTGGCCCAGACGGGCAAAAGCCCGGAAGAGGATGTCGAGCCGTTGAAAATGATCGAGGGTTCCGGTGTAAAGAACCACCCTCTTGCCCTGAAGCTGAAGTTCGTGCCGAAATCGATCGGGATTTGCATGCTGGAACATTTCGGGCCATATGCCCGCAGGAATGCAGACCATTCGCTCCCGCTCAATTCCTTTCCCGGCGAGAAACTCCAGTAAATTCGGAGTAAGTGTCAGGATATAATCGGAAAATCCTGGAGCAAACCTGTCTAGGAAGGCAGCGAGCCAACGGGCCAGAAAGGCGGGTTTGATAAAACCGTAGGAAGAGAGTTCGTCCGTCATGGAATTGACGGCGTTGTAAAGGAGCGGACGCCCCGTAATCAGTTTGGCGCAAATGCCCACCAATTGGCCTTCGTAATTATGGGAGTGGATGATATCGCATTTGTATTTCCAAATCAGGCGGCATGCCTTGAAAACCATTAACAAATCGAACAAGGGTTTATGCCATGCCGGCCCGGAGTGGACCTGATGTGATACTCCCAAACCACCAATGCGATGAATGTGTATCCCACGCACCGGCATTTCATCTCCATAGGGATAAGTCACGACGTGCACATCGTGACCCAAATCGGCCATGCCTTCGGACATTTCCTTGATAGCGCCGGGTGAGCCGTAGTTGGCCGGAAAGGGACAGGCCGCCACGATAAGAATGGAAAGCTTCCGGGAAGTCGGTGACGCGGGAGCACTCATTCCAGATAACCAAGGTTTTTAAGGCGTGTTTCGACCTGCTCAGCTTCTTCTGCGGAATAGCCCTGCTCCCCAGCCGACGATGTTGTGGTCGCATTTTCCGTCAAGGGACGACCATCCTTCTGGTAATTGGATTGTTTTGAGGGATCCATCGCTTGTTGCAAAACCTTGCCGTCCATGTCCTCCGGTATTGGCATACCCAGCAAACTCAGCAGAGTTGGTGCCAGATCAATTAGTCGCGCTCCTGATACTTTTTCTCCCCGCTTAAAGCAGGGACCGCTGGCAATCAGGATACCGTCGAGTGTGTGATGTCCGGACCACTCGGGTCTGCAAAGTGGTTCCGGTTTTTCAATCCGAAGAGGAGGCAGATCGCTTTCTTCGCGCAGACTCGGCTTCGTGTTGAAGGGACTCGCTCCCCACCACTGGAGCGTGAGATCGGGGGCACATTCCGCACAATCTCCCCGATATAATTCCTCCCGTCGATGGGCCTTGGCCATGACCGGCTTACCCGTCCTCGGATCCTGAACCGCATGGAGAGCTGTCATAACTTCCTGAATGGTTTTTTCGTAATCGGCTTTTTCCACGATACCCTGCGGTTTTACGTCCTTAAGATTAATGATGACGCTTGGGGGACAAGCCCATGCCTCGTGGCAAAATGCCCGGGTGCGGCTCCAGTCGATTTCCGTGTAAGAGGTCACGATGGCGTCGGCATTGTCGCGCAGTTTGGGGAAAAGACTGGAAATCAGCAGCTTTTGTTCATGCGTCATGTTTTTACGGAGCCACTCGTGCACAGATCCCGTCAACGCCTTTAGCATACTGGTAAAAGGATTCATCGGCTTGTAGGCCAGCAATCCGGCTTGATGAAGAATTCGGTTGATGAAGAGCGTCCGGTCTGAAATGGCTTCCTGTCCGTGGTCGGAGACGACAAAAATATGAGCGGAGGAATCGAGCCGACTGACTATTTCCCCCACTGTCCGGTCAAGTCGCTGGTAAACCTCCCGGATCACGTCGCGAAAAAGTTCCGCCCCCTCCGGGTCGTGATAGAAGTGATTTTTGTCCATGTAATGCCAGAAATGATGCTCGACAGTATCGATGGACATGAAAGTGAACATCATGATGTCCTGCGGATGTTGCTCCAGCAGGTAAAGGGCAAGCTGCGACCATTGCTCGTCGCTTCGCTTAAACTCTTCCACGGCGCGCGCGCGTTTTTCGAGACTGGTCATTGAGCCGAGATAGCGTGAATCCATGATCAGCGACCCGAATTTTGCCTCGATCTCCTTTTTCAACTCAAGGGGATGGACGAACGCACTGTCGGACGAGGGCGTGTCCAGCCCGGAAATCTGGAAACCGTTAAGTTTTTCGGGAGGATAAGTAAAGGGCGTATTCATCACCCCAACGGTGTATCCGGCGCGGTTGGCCATACTCCAGACTGTCTCGGCCCTGCGATTGGAGCCGTTCGTGTAAATCATGCCATAACCGTCACGGGCATGTTCCATGAAATTATAGATGCCATGCTTGCCCGGGTTCTTACCTGTCATGAAGGAGGTCCATGCGGCAGGTGTCAGCGGCGGCATGACTGATTCCAATTCCCCGGAAACGCCCTTGGCCATCAAGGCAGCTAGGTTGGGCAGATCACCCTGCTCCACCCACGGACGAACCAGGCTCATGACAGCAGCATCGAGCCCGACAATCACAATCTTGGGGGTGGTGTTCATATCAGTTGTCTTTAGCGCTCCAGAATGGAAGCCAGATCTTTTTTCAAATCCTTGCCGCAAAGGGTAGAGGCCGGGTCATCCGGATTAAAACCAGCATAGAACTGGCGATAAATCGTTTCCGCATGATCCAGGTTTTCCGCCCGCAATAGCTCAAACAGATATTTGTTTTTAATCATGCCCCAAGTGACATTATGACTGTCACAAGGGTAGAGAAAAATTTGCGTATGCGGACACTTCTCAACGTGTCGGGCGCGAATGCGATCCGAGCTCATGGCACAAGCGTGTAGATAAAAGCGGGTCTTACCGCTGTTTTTCATCAACAGGGGCCGAAGATCCAAATAATGCCTAAGATTCTTCGGCAGCCTATGGAGTCGGAATATCGTTAACGACCAGCGCACCAATGCATCGCGGTAACTTCCGTCCTTAATAAAATTGAAATAGTCCAGGTAGGTATAGGGGGAGAAGGCGTGGACATAGTCCGGCTCCAGCATATGTCCCAGCAAAAGCGCTGCATAACCTCCAGACGATACGCCGATAAAGAGTATCCGTTTGGGAGCAAGGCGTTTGATTTCGCTTCGCAGGCGATCCTTGAGACCTTCCAGTCCATTTTCATCGATTCCCTTGAGGTAACAATAATGCCAGGGCTCGCGGACAAGAATACGATGGCATTGCAGTAGTCCGGTAAGCCGGAAGAAATCAAAAGGACGGATCGCGTTGAACTTGGCGCCGCTCCCCGTAAAAGCCACGACCAGCACTTCGGATCCCGGCTCCTCTTCGACGTGAAAGATGGGAGAAATAGAGGCGTTCATGAAAATATTTTTAATTTTCCATCTGTCCAGGCTACCTCCAGCAAGACTAGCCACCTCGCTCGCGCCATCAATGCGTGACTTTTCCAGTTGAGGAGGATTGGGGCAAGAGACTTCCGCTGGTTTCCCTGACAATATAAAGTGGGCGACCTTTAAGTTCCTCGAAGGTCTTGGCCAGATATTCTCCCACGATGCCGATGAAAAACATCTGGACGCCCCCGACGGCAAAAATAGCCACCATGATGCTAGCCCAGCCCTTGGTAAAATCGTCGAAGTAAATCTTGCGTGCGATGTAGTAGATGACCATCACGAACGCCATTAGAGAAAAAAGGATTCCGGTCATCGTAGCCATGCGCAACGGCCAACTGGAAAATGCCGATATACCTGCCCAGGCAAGACGGATCTGACGAAAAAGGGGATATTTGGTGTTTCCCTGATGACGCCCGGGCCGGTCGTATAGAACGGGCCTCTGCTCGAATCCAATCCAACTGACCATTCCACGGATAAATCTGCCCTGTTCACGCATCGTCTTGAGCTGATCCATGACGCGACGGTCGATCAGGCGAAAATCGCCTGTATCCATCGGGATGGGAACATCCGACATGAATCGCAGGAGCCGATAAAAAATTTGGGCGGTAAATCGCTTGAAAAAGGGAATGTTTTGGTGGGTTCGTCGCTGGCCGTAAGCAACGTCAACACCCTGTTCCCAAAGCTTGATCATCTCCAGCACGACTTCGGGAGGATCCTGCAGATCGGCGTCCATGGTCACCACGGCACGGCCACAGGAGAGATCGAGGCCGGCGGTAAGAGCGATCTGGTGGCCAAAATTTCGGGAAAGCGATACGTATTGAAACCGCGAATCCCTGACATTCAATTCCCGGCATACCCGGAGTGTGCCATCCGTACTTCCGTCATCGACAAAAAGAATGTCCAATTTCCATTCCTGATTTCCCAATACACGGATTAATTCCGCATAAAGGAAGGCAAGATTCTCCTCCTCGTTCAGCCCGGGCACGACAACGGTCAGGCTATCTAATTTACGGATCGGAGCGCTCATGTCGTTCTGGAGGTTATTTTCAAGGCGGTTATTTTACACGATCAAAGCGTGAATAGAATAGTTGAGGGAAACCCATTCCAAGGGTGGCCTGAAGAGGAAAATATAACAAGATCATCGGGAAGGTTTTTTCGTTAATTGGCTATTGGCCACCGCCAGTAGAGACGCATATTTGGGATTGTTGCAATCGGCTTCATAAACCTCGATGAAGCGCGCGCCCAAGCTGATGCCTCCATTAAGCGCCGTGGCGAGATCGCCTGCGTTCCCGAAAATAAAATTGCCGGAAGCAGGCCCCACCATCTGATAACCAGTAGGTGATGTTGCGGAGGATTCCTTGATGATGCGGTTGGAGAAAAAATTGGCGCCGCGTGTGGCCGATTTTTCATTGAGACCATGACTTGCCACGCCAAACCGACCCGGATATTTGGAAATGCCATATCGCACCACCTCCTCCACCGCAGCCTCACCTTCAGCATGCACGGAGGGCACACGAATCGGATTTCCCATGGCGAGAAAGAAAGGCGTGTTTTTGAAAGCTGCACCGTAAATATCGATGAGGGTTTTTGTTCCCTCGATCCATTTCTTTAACCCTCCCAAGGCGGCAAATTTTTCATAATCCTGCTGGTTTTGAACCACATACGATTCGATATAAATTCCGGGGCCTCCGATATAGACGTAACCGACGCGAGGATCGTTATCATAGCGCACAGCCATCGCCTGAACAAAAGTCGCCCATTTTTTTTGCAATACCGGATCCCATGGAGGCACCCATTTTACCTCCTGTTTTTTGGTAAAATTAGGCTGCTGGATGAGTTCCAGGCTGGTGGCACCTTCAGCCTTCAGCCAATCAGGCGTGAATCCCCCGGCGGCTACAGATAGGCTGATCTTCTTGTTATTTTGCCTGGCCAACGCCAGTCCCTGATCAAAAAGAGACCAGTTATATTCACCCTTATTTTTTTCGATCACTGACCACGTACTGCGCAATGCCACGCCGGTGAGATTATTCGCCTTCCAGAGCTTGGAGGTTAAATCGACCGGCTTGCCGGGCTTTTCTCCTGAAGGGAGACAGTAGATTCCCGCATAGGATTTGCCGGTTTCTGCCGCAGTGCAAAACTGAAAAGCCGGAGCCATCAGGCAAAGCAACAGGATCGTTACGGATGTTTTCATCCTGAAGCCACCTTCACCATTTTGAAAAAATGGAAGAGTTGAGTTTCGCCAGAAATTTATAGAGGTGCGAGTTATTGACAATGGCACGGGTGACCAGCGGCATAAATTGATCCGAGAAAAAACGGGGGTAGGCGTAGTTGGCTATCCGACTTTTTTGGTGCAGGTTTACGAAACGTCGCGCCCGATCCAAATTGCGATCCCGGCCGTGCAAAATTTTGACCTTATAGTTCTGCCCGGCAAACGAGGGACAAACCGTGCGATAATTATATTCGGGCGGCAGCACCGTCATATTAACGGGAGAATTATACAAGGCTCTCCACAAGGATGCTTGATCGCAGCAATTCATGGGAACTTTTTTTCGTCCCGCCATGTACCGTTCCATCCAGTCCGATAGCACTCTCTTCACCATCTCCGTGTTTTTATAGAGAATCACCCCTGAACCGGGTTGCACAAACCACGCGGGGATCGAAGGCTCAATACCACACCCAGGCTGGGAACAGCAGATGCGCCGGGGAGCGTGTGTGTAAGCAAACTCGTAACGATCCAGCAGTTCGATCAATTCGTAAACCGGCTCGATCAGCAAGGTGTCGCTATCCAGATAGAGCGTTTTTTGGAAAGGCGTCTTGAGCATCGGCTCAATCCTATCCATCGTTAAGAAAAGCGGTTTCTCAATGGTGTGGACATGATCAAAAAGGCCGGGAGTTAACGAGTCCGGCCGGTCAGTCCAGATGGCAATTGGTATGTCCGGCATTAGCTTGCGCACGGAAGCGGCGGATTTTTCTGCTTCGCGAACATGGGCTTCCCCTGCCGTTGCGTAGAGCACACCGAAGGCAAAGTTATTTTTGTCCATGCGAATTGATTGCCCCTTATCATGGGGCATTTCCCAGTCTGATTAATCGGAAATTGAATTCAAGAAAGGAAGTGAGCGACAGGCCATAAAGATGCCCGCCCCTTTTTTCTTTTTCTTGCGACGACACCAGTAGAAAGGTTCAGCGTCCCTGCTGCTTATCGGGTTTTGCTGCGTGTTAACCTGGAGGACCTTGAGCAGGGGGTTTATTTTCAGGCAATATGCGGATAAGTTTTCCCCAAATTTTGCATTTAACGATCCGTTCGAAATAATTCCCATTTTGCGAGAATCTGTAACTCACTGTCATTGTTTGAGAAAATGATGCCACAAAAAGATGGCACGGTCATTGCAAAGGATATTTCACGTGAATCTATCCTTGAAGATTATTTGTGTGATCGGTCAA
Source organism: Verrucomicrobiota bacterium (assembly GCA_013286145.1). GTDB lineage: Bacteria > Verrucomicrobiota > Verrucomicrobiia > Methylacidiphilales > UBA1321 > JABDGH01. The sequence goes on along the minus strand of JABDGH010000023.1, from coordinate 7,632 downwards.
GCCACGGCACCTCTGCTGACTTTTGAAATCATCGGAGCCATCGGGTTACTTGGTGCCTTCGCTAATCAATTGGCCTCTCTCTCACTTCACAGGAAAAAACAAGATGCACGCTGAGTTCTGTATGAAAGCCTCATCAGTTTTATTTTTAGTAACCAATAACAACCAAAAGAAAGAAATATATGCCTCAAACAATCGATAAAACATTGCAAGGTCAGATCATCGGAGGAACATTCTCAAACCACGAAAATGCAGACAAAGCAGTCGATGCTTTTCTGAAGATGGGTATTCCTCCCAATGACATTCAAGTTATTGTTCAGTTAAATGATGAACAAACCGAGGATGTGTATGCGGACATCCTTACAGAGCGTGGCTTTGCTGATTCCCAAGCGCACTTTTACGACAAGGCGATCCGTGAAGGAAAAACCCTTGTCGTGGTTTACGACGTCAAGAATCCTTCTGCCGTTATAGATATATTCGACCGTTTCAAGGCCGAATATAATCCAAATGGCTCGCGCAACATGCGTGATGACGTGGCTGGCATGACGGCTGGAGCAGTCGTCGGAGCCGTGGCCGGTGGTGTAGCAGGAGCCGCCATTGGAGGTCCTCTCGGGGCTGCCACGGGTGTGGCCGCCGGTGCAGTGGTTGGAGGTGGATCAGGTGCCGCCGCCGGAAAAGCCGCTGAACACAAAAAATAATCCGATTTGGGCAACTGGGCCGGGTCGATACATCCCGGTCCAGTTCCTTTGTCTTTTGCAACCATTTAACGACTAGCCATGAAAAAGAGCAAAGAAAAGGGAACAGAACTTTTTCATGAGGCAAATAAAGCCCCGTTCCGAAACCCAAAAGATGCCACTTTCCCCCGTTAGGGTGAACACCCCATAGCGTCAGCATGGTTTCCGCTGTTTAGTACGCAACATGAAAACCATACAGAAAAATCTCCTGCCATTAATCCTGGCCGCTCTCTTCATCGCCGTCGGTGCCGGTCGCACCATGGCATATGACCATGACGACAGGGGTTGGTTCGACGAACACCACCACCACCATGCCTTTATTCAACATAGCGGCCATCGCGGTTATTGGGACCACGATAAAAGCGGAGTCCGCATTTTTATCAATATCTGAGAGCCAGTCAACAAACCAACAACAACCGCCGTCCCTGACGGCATAATAAGAAAGTATCCAAATGAAAAATGTAATTCGTAACCTGAGCGGCCTCACCTTTTTAGGTGTGATGCTGTTCACCGCCAACATCGCCTCCGCGCAGACACCTGCTCCTTCCACCACCTCAACCACAACGACCACGACATCCGATGGCACGGTCAGCCAGTTCGGCTCGGACACCATCGTCGTTAAATCGACCACATCAACCACTCCCCTTAGCTACTCGTACTCAAAGACGACCACCTACGTCGATGAAAACGGTAATGCTGTTTCGAGTGAAACGGTGAAATCGGGCGCTCCTGTGACCGTCTATTACACGAAAGATGGCGATAAAATGATCGCCACCAAAGTCGTCGTGAAAAAGACGACGACCACGACAACTCCGGCATCCCCCTAACTTGGGTAAATCGGTGCGCTTGCTTGCATAAGCAGGCGCACCTCCCGCTGGATAAAATCAAATTTATGAAAAAGCTCTTACTTTCCTTCCTGCTGGCTTCCGTAATCGGAGCCTTATCCGGCTGTGCCTCCGATCGTCCCGAGACGACGACAACCACTTCGACGACCACGGAAGAAACGACGGTACATCCCGCAAGTCAGTAACCATAAACGATAAGCAGAGCAGTAAATAGAAGTTGGGAGTGAACGCTAAAACAAAATCTGATCAAGGGGGCCATTTGATTTCAAAACTGGGCGCATTCACCATCACCCTGCTGCAGGAACTTAGCAGCCTGGTGTGGATGGGGAGGGAAACGATTTCTGAAATCGGGGAACGGATTGCGACGCGACGCGCGCCCTTTCGCCTGGAACATTTTTTCTACCAGAGCAATCGCGTCGGCGTAGGGTCAGTCCCCATGGTTATTCTTCTTTCGGTTTTTATCGGGCTCACCATGGCCTTGCTGACCGGCTATCAACTCCGGCGTTTTGGCATCGTCACGTTGGTTCCTGCAATTGTCTCCGTTTCTTTCATACGCGAAATGGGACCGCTTTTCACGGGCATTGTACTGGCATCTCGAATCGGCGCTGCCTACACCGCCGAGTTGGGAGCCATGACCGCCGGGGGCGAGGTGGATGCCATCGAGGGCATGGGCATCGGCGCGCTTCGTTATCTCGTCACGCCCCGGATTCTGGCCATTTTTTTCCTGACACCCTGCCTGACCGTTATTTCCATCGTTTCCGGCATTATCGGCGGGGCATTCATCTCGAGCCTCATGCTGCAAATCAGCTATGGCTATTTTTACGACCAGGTGATGACAAACCTGCTGGTGAAGGATGTGATGGCCGGGATCGTGAAGAGCTTTTTGTTCGGCGCCATCATTGGAATGATCGCCTGTTACAAGGGGCTGTCGGTGCGGGGAGGCGCCGTTGGAGTGGGCATCGCGACGACTTCGAGCGTGGTGACCGCGATCAGCACGGTGATTGCCTGTGATTCGCTCTGCAACATTTTCATCGTCACCTTTTTCCCATGAGTGCAACACCGGAAAAATTAGTTGAGATGCGCGACGTGAAATTGCAATTCGCGGACAAAGTAATTTTGAACGGCGTCAACTTTTCCATTCAGTCCCAGGAAATTTTAGTCATCATGGGACTCAGCGGTGGCGGCAAGAGCACGTTGCTGAGCATCTTGATGGGACTGCTTAAACCGAATGCGGGTTCCGTTCTTTTCAAGGAAGAAGACCTGGGCAAACTTTCGCGACCGAAATTAAACGAGGTCCGGGCGCACATCGGCATGGTCTATCAAAATGCGGCGTTAATCAGCTCGATGAACGCACGCGAAAACATCAGCCTGCCGTTGAAGGAGCTTTCGGATAAAAACGACAAGGAGATCGATGCAATCGTCGATCAAAAGCTGGAACTGGTTGGACTTAAGGACGCCAGGGACAAGCTTCCCTCCGAACTCAGCGGCGGCATGCAAAAGCGGGTGGGACTGGCGCGTGCGCTGGCATTGGAGCCGGAGTTGGTGCTTTTCGACGAGCCCACGGCGGGTCTCGATCCGATCAACGGCAAGCTCATTGATGATCTCATCGTCCAATTGCGCGATAAGCAAAAGGTCACGGCCATTGTCGTCACGCACGAAATGGACAGTGCATTCGCCGTGGCAACGCGCATGGCGTTTCTCCATGAAGGGAAAATTATTCTCGAGGGAACGCCCGAGGAATTTCGACATTCGGATAACCCCATCGTCAGCAAATTTCTTTCCTCCTATTCAGACCACGAACACACCAAGGAATAACTTATGCAAATCCACAAAAATGAAATCACCACGGGCATCCTGGTCTTGGTGACCTTCGGTGTCTTGATCACCGTCTTGGTCGTCATCGGAATGCCCGGAGTCATCAAGCCGCTCAACACTTATCGGATCTATTACGACAACGCCAACGGGATTCACCCTGGCGCGCCCGTGCTCCTGGCAGGGCGGGAGATCGGCAAAGTCACAGCCCTTAAATCCCCGGTACCGTTGGAAAAGCGACCTAACGGACATCCCGATTACGAAGTCTCCATCGATGTGCAGGTCGCGCGCGACGCGGAGATCTACAACAACGTAACCATTCATTTAACCCAGCAAGGTCTCATGGGCCAACAAGTGATCGATTTCATGCATGGCGATGCCAGTACGGGATTGGCGGAGAATCACACCGAGTTTGTTGGCGAACGGGTACCTGATATTTCCGAGGCGGTGGCCGCCAATATGAAACGCCTGACTGGCCCCGACTCCGACCTGGCTCTCACCATCAAAAACGCGAAGACGTTTATGGAGACACTGAACAATTCCCAGGTTCCGCAGGTGATCAAGAATACCGAGCAATTCACCGACACCCTCAAGAGGGAACCATGGCGGCTCCTTTGGCCGAGCACCAAGTCCTATGCGGGCGACGAGAAACCTACACCCACGAAAAAGGATAAAATTCCTTCCTCGGCAAGTGGTGAAGCAAAATCCAAGTGAAGAAGATTTGAGCGAAGTCGCTCATGGGGTGAAGACCCCACTAGAAGTTGTCTCTGTGAGGGCTATATTATTTATTATGAATCTACTCGTTCTTCTAATTGTATTGATGCTCCTGTTCGGTGGCGGCGGATTTTACCTGGGTGGACCATTGGTAGGCGGCGGTGGGTTTGGACTCATCCTGCTTGTCCTTTTGGTTCTGTTTTTTACCGGCAACCTGGGCAGGAGATAACACAGAACAAAATCGCGGCGCTGGACGCAGAGCTTCCAGCCGCAGCTAAAGGAAGGGTTACGCACCAATGAAACCACCGTGGCGTGTCATTGTAGTCGGCGCTTCTGCTGGAGGAGTTAAGGCATTGTGCGCGCTTGTCAAAGCCCTGCCAGCGCCATCACCCGTGCCCATGTACATCGTTCTCCACACCGGCCCTGACAGCCTGCTCGATGAAATCCTTACGGCGTGTGACAGCCACCGCGTGCGATTCGTTGAAAATGGAGAGCGAATCGAAAAAGGCATCTACGTCTCCCGCCCACGACGGCATCTTGTTGTGAACGAGAACACAATAGGCGTATCCGAGCTAAACGCTCCCAAGCGGGATCTCTGGATTCCTTCCATTGATGAGCTATTTGAAAGCACCGCAAAGTCCCAAGGCTCCCGCTCCATCGGTATCATCTTGAGTGGCACCATGCACGATGGAGTAGCAGGTCTTCTCGCCATTCGAAAAGCAGGTGGAACAACCATCGCCCAGGAACCTGAAGAGGCCCAAAGTCCGGAAATGCCCATGGCGGCTCTCGACGCGAGCGCCGTGGATTTCTGCCTGCCGATCAAAGGTATAGCCGCCAAACTTTCCGAGTTGTGCGTTTAGGAAAAAGAAGACAGTCATGTTTTACGGTGGCAGTTGAAGCCTCATTCCGAAACCGAAAAGATGCCTGCCCCTTTTTCCCTTCTCTTTTCCGGGGGGGCATGGGGATGTTCCGTTACAGTGTGGTATGAGGTGGTATGGCGAGGCGGTCATTGAACTGGTCGCGGGCGATTTGGGTTTGTTGGCGGTGATGGAGTGAGGTGAGTCGCGGAACACCCGGCGGAGGTGCGGCCGGTTGGGTTTCGTTGGTTTTGGAAGAAGAATGAGAATGGAGGGAGTTCATGAGGCCACGATTTTACATCAGCCCGAATGAAACGCGGTAGTCTTAGACCTCTTAAATAGCTTATCTGGCGCAAAATTATAAGCCTTTTAGGCCAGATAAGAAAATGGGGAGGAATTCAGCCGGGAAAGCGCGAAGCCTGACTCCCGAGAACACCGGCGCGGGCAGTGCAATCCCTCCCCGTTCGGCATCTTACCCAAAAGATGCCTGCCCCATTTTTCAAGGCAAAATGGGCTGTCGATGGTGCATACCGCCTCTCGTGAAGCTATGCATAAAATAGTTAGAGGTCCTTCGACAGCGCCGCGATAAGCGCGGCTTGCTCAGGATGACAGGTTTTTTTCTCTGCACCTGACCGCCGCTGGGCCAGCGGTGGCTACCATGGGGAACGACGGTCACAGACCGCCGCTACATCTGCATAAGGGAAAAGGGGATGGGTTTCTTTTTTGTCCCTCAGTCTCATTCCAATCCTGACATTAAAATAGGAATAATATTCCCAGATTAATGCCAATATAGGGATTAAAATACCTAATTTTTAATGGGTAATAGGGTAAATAATGCCTATTTTGCTTGACTACTGAGGTGATCTGCCTAAAGTTAGTGTATTAAATTAATAAATAATAATAACAATACAATTATATCAAGTTTTCTTACCATAACCTTGCAGTGCAGTACGAAACGAATTTTCACGGGTTCTGTATTAGCCCTTGCAATAATGTTTTTGCCTCAGAAGGCTATAGCGCAAATTCTAACCGTGGACTTGGGAACGGCTTCCAGTTTTGCGATTCTGGCCAGCTCCGGGACTACTAATGCAGGGGTCACCACGGTTACCGGGGATGTGGGATCATCTCCAACCGCGACCATCGCTAACTCTGGAACCTTCAGCTTGATAGGGACTGATCATGGCGGAGATGCGGTCACATTGAGTGCCAAAAATGATTTAGGCACCGCCTATACGGACGCCGTTGGCCGCACGCCAACTACTATTTACGGTGCGATCTTCGACCTCGGAGGGCTAACGCTGACATCTGGCGTTTACAATGATCCTAGTTCTTTTGGAATCACAGGAACCTTGACGCTCGACGGTCAGAATAATCCCGATGCAGTCTGGATTTTTCAGGCTGGATCGACCCTTGGCACGGGAGCGAATAGTGCGGTGGTACTGATTAATGGTGCTCATGCCTCCAATGTCTTTTGGCAAATCGGCAGTTCGGCGACGCTCGGAGCGGACACGGCCTTTGCGGGGAACATGCTGGCTTTCACGTCCATCACGCTCGGCAGCGGTACCGTGGTGAATGGCCGAGCATTGGCAGAGGGTGGCGCGGTTGCTCTGACCCAAAATACCATTTCTCTTCCCGTTTCCGCTGCGCCGGAGCCGGGAATCACGTTGCTGCTTGGCATCGGACTGGTAACTCTGTTTGCTTTTAGGCGGCAATTTTCCCCTCGGGTTCAAATAGCTTGTCAGAAGGTAAGGGCTTAAAATCGTGCCATTCTCTTGCGCTTCAACCCGAGAAAAGGATCCGGAAAAGGGGCAGGCATCTTTTTTAGATTAAGAGGGAGGCTGCTGTTACTTCCTCAACAGGGGAAAAGATAACTGAACTGATCCTTCGACAGCGCCGCGACAAGCGCGGCTTGCTCAGGATGACAGGTTTTTTATAAAAAAAGGGACAGGCGGTTTTATGACGGCAGATGAAATCCCACTCCGAAACCGAAAAGATACCTCAGCAAGGCAGCGTGAAATAAAAAGTGGCACCGCCATCAACCTTGGCCTCGGCCCAGGTGCGTCCGCCATGACGGGCGATGATGCGGCGCACATTGGCCAGCCCGACGCCCGTGCCTTCAAAATCTTCCGCGCGGTGCAACCGTTGAAAAACGCCGAATAATTTGTCCGCATACTTCATGTCGAACCCGACGCCGTTATCGCGGATAAAAATCACCGTTTCCCCGGCCTCGACCGTGCAACCAATTTCAATTTCAGCCGGGTTGCGCGGACGGGTGTATTTGATGGCGTTGAAAAGCAGGTTGCTGAAGACCTGTTGCAGCAGGGAGGGATCGGCCTGCACCTGGGGCAGCGATCCCTTCTTCCACACGATATTCCTGCCATCGATCTCGGGCTGGAGTCCCTGGATTACTTTTTCCACCAAATCCTGAAGATCGACCTGGGTGCGTCGCATTTCGGCGCGTCCCATCCGGGAAAATTCGAGCAGATCGTTGATGAGTTGCCCCATCTGTTTTGACGCATTGATGATCTGGTTCAGATAGCGCCTGTCTTTTTCCGAAAGCGAAGAATCGGTCGATTTACCAAGCATCTCTGCATAACCGTCAATGTGCCGCACGGGCGTGCGCAGGTCGTGCGAAACCGAATAGGAAAATGCCTCCAGTTCCTTGTTGGCTGC
>JABDGH010000022.1 GCA_013286145.1 Verrucomicrobiota bacterium | reverse complement strand
TGGTGGGATCGTAATAATCCGACGCAGGTACGCCATTGGTATTGGCGGAAGCCCCCACATAATTGGAATCGAGGAGGATAACCTCATTAACATTGGGGACGATGTTGCTGTCAAACCAAACGTGGGTGAGGATGAGAGCGCCCTTGTCGGATGAAAAATCGACCCCGACGGATTTCGCCGCATTATAGCCGGCAATTTTCCCCACGGCGATACCTGCGCTGGCTGTTTGGCGGGTTGCTGTATTGGCCGCTTCACGGGCAGCCATGGCCATGACCTGCATCCGCATGATCATGTAGCTGTAGTCGAAAACCGCACACATCATGACCAGGAAGATGGGCAGGATGAAGGCAAACTCGACGAACGCCTGGCTTTTGCACCGGCGCCGGCGAACCCTAAGGTTTTCGAGATAGGACAGAGGTTTCATGGATACTCATCCGAATAAACGTTCGTATGCAGAAAATTCAGGAGCGCAGGCTCGTTTTTAACAATCACCGAGACTCGCACCGGGTAGGAATTGATCCCATTATGGCTGTATCCGCCGAGGTAGGTGAACAAGGGGGTGATGGTATTAAGATGATAGATGGCAGTTACCTGCACATAATCGTTGGCTGCCCCTGGGCCATAATTGGCTGTCGCCCCGTTAGTGAGTTGCAACGTGGTGCCATCCGGTGAGATCGTGGGCGCTACACCGGGCAGGGTTGGAGCGCTCGTGATCGTGATATTGGAGAGCGGGAGATTGATGACGCAGTTGGAAAGAAACCACCAGCGGATGCATTCGTTGCGCGATGCCTCCCTGCCCCCGGAATCGTTGATCGCCTTGGGGACGGTGACACCGGCATTCGTTGTGTAAGCAGGCGTTCCTCCCGCATTGACGGCCTGGATGACTCGTCCCGCCGTGGCAAACCGGGTTGCTTCACGCATGGCATTCTGGAGCGAATTCTCGTAAAAATAGATTTGCGCGTAGTCGATCATGGCAAAGAGAATGGCGAAAAAAGGCAGGACGATTAATGAAAATTCGACGGTGGTTTGCGCCTTTACTCTCTTCCTTTTCCTCTCATTGAGTAGCGATTTCGGACACTTTGCTGTTGGCAAAGTCCTTATTGCTACAGTATTTTCGAGGGTGAAGCAGTCCATAAAGGTTTGACGAAGGTGTATCGCAGTTACCGGGCCACTTTAGTTATTGGGGGCAACGCACCACCAAATAATTGATGCCATAAAGCACTTTTTTGGCTTTTCCCGGCCTTTTTCACCCGTCTGCGGCAGGATCGTTAATGCCCAGGCATGTTCCGCATTTGTTCCATCATGGTGATGGCTGCGGGCCCAAGAATAACAATAAACATGGAGGGGAAAATGAAGAGCACCAGGGGAATCATGATTTTTACCGGGGTCTTCATTGCTTTTTCCTCGGCGCGCTGGCGTCGTTTGATACGCATGGCCTGAGCTTGAATGCGGATCACGTCAACGAGGGAGCCGCCAAGGCGGGCAATGTACGTAACGGCGGTGACAAACGACTTGAGTTCCTCGACTCCAATGCGGTCGCCCATATCGACCAGGGCTTCATTGCGGCCCTTGCCCAAGCGAACTTCTCGGAGAGTAAGGCTGAGTTCCTCGGCCATCGGGCCGGTGGTTTTTTCCATGACGATGGCCATGGCACCATCCAACGCCATGCCCGCCTCAACGCTGATGGAGATGAGATCGAGGGTGAAGGGAAGCGCCTTGCGGATTTCGTGCTGACGCGCCTTGGCTTTGCCTTGAACATAGCCGAAGGGCAGGCGGTAGCCGAGCAACGCACCGATCACCAGGATCGCGGTCGATTTACTGAGCAAACTCGTGGGCACTCCGGCAAATGAGAGTGACATCAAGGGAACAACACCCATGAGAATGTAGGAGAGCGTGGTGATTTGGGTAGGAGTCACCTTTCCCTGCATGCCTGCCCGCATGATGGAAAGCTTGGCCAGGTTGAGCGATCTCACCGGTGTCAACTGGCCGAAAAGCTTGGAGAGCTTGTCAACCGCCGGGAGAATCATTCGGGTGACGATGCTTTTGTTCATCTCATCCTGGTCGCGCAAAGTGCCGGTTCCCGTGCGCTGCTGCTGTCCCTTCAAGCCTTCAAGTCGCTGGCTGATGGAGGACGTCTCCGAGGAGGGCTGCAAGGCGATGCCCGCAAGCACAAGCGCCCCGAAGCCGCAGATACACATGAGTAAAAACATGGGATCGAGCATAATTTAGACCTCGATATCGCAAATTTTCCAAATGACGAAGCAGCCGAGAAGCTCCATGAACACGCCAATGCCGAGCAAGATCGGCCCCATATATTTGTCCGTAAGTCCCAGCCCGGGCTCCGTCCGGGCAGTCCAAAGCTTGCTCATGTATTCGTAGTTGATCAGGGAGATGACGGTAGCCAGTCCAAAGGGAAGCAATCCGACAATGGCCCCGGATAGTTTGCCTTGAGTGGTGAGCACTTTGATCTGCCCCTGAATGGCGATGCGCTGCCGGATCATCGCGGCGACCTGATCCATGATATCGGCCAGGTTACCACCAACATTGCGCTGGATACTGAAGGCGCTCATCACAATTTTGAGATCTTCGCTCGGAACGCGAATGAGCATGTTGTTGAAGGCTGTTTCGACCGGTATGCCGAGGTTGGTTTCCTTCAACAGCAATCGAAATTCCATGCCGATGGGGTTGGGCGAATCCTTGCTCGCAATATCGACGCCCTGGAGAAAGGTCTGACCCGAACGGAGCGAATTGGTGATCAGGACGAGGAATTCCGCCAGTTGCAGCACGAATTTATTGACTCGCATGGAGCGCTTGATTTTCAGGATCGGAATATGAACAAACGTCATGACACCACCGATCGCCAGGCCCATATAAACATTTTTCGAGATGAGAAATACCAGGGCAAAAGTAAGAACTACCCCCGCCAGGCGCATGGCTACGAATTCACCCGGTTTAAGAGGAATATCACACTGGGTGAGTTCCTTCTCCAAATCGTCCATGTAGGCTTTGCCGGTGAATTTCGTGAAAAACTTCCGGAAGTTGATCGTTTCAAAAATGGGTTTGCGATCCGTGCCCAATTCGATTTCCCGCGCCATTGCCTCGGGATCCTTGGCAAGATTCTTGAGCTTTTCACGAAGGTCAACCTGTGGTGTCGCGTTGGATTGTTGGTATGACCACGCCCCCAGAAGCAGGGCACCGAGCGTGCAGATGATGATGAGGATTTCCGTGGAGCTCATGATGAAATCACCTTAAGGGTACTCCGGGTTATTGTGATGAAGAACGCTCTGATAGATTTCCACGGGAATGTTGAGATCGTTGGCGTTAAACTTGGACTGACATTTCGGCACAATTCCAAGTCCGCGCGTGATACCGATGAGCTTGCCCTCGGGATTGACCCCGGTTTGCTCATATTTGAAGATGTCCTGGAGGGTGACCATATTTCCCTCCATGCCCTGGATTTCAGTGATATAGACGCATTTGCGGCTTCCGTCGGCCAAGCGACTGATCTGGACGATGAGGTGCACTGCGCCCGAGATCTGCTGACGAATCGCCAACTGGGGCAATTCCATACCCGCCATCATCACCAGCGTTTCAAGACGGGCAATGGCTTCGCGGGGACCGTTGGCATGGGTCGTGGTCAGGGAGCCGTCGTGTCCCGTGTTCATGGCCTGGATCATGTCGAGGGCTTCACCGCCGCGACACTCCCCGATGACGATACGGTCAGGACGCATTCGCAAACTATTTTTAACGAGTTCGCGAATGGAAACCTCGCCCTTGCCTTCGATGTTTTTCGGTTTGCTCTCGAGGCGAACGACGTGATCCTGCTGAAGATTTAATTCGGCCGCATCTTCAATCGTGACGATTCGCTCACCATCCGGAATGTAGGAGGAAAGCGCGTTAAGCATGGTGGTTTTACCGGAGCCAGTGCCGCCGGAAATAACGATGTTGAGTGTGCAATGGACACATGCCTTGAGGAACATGGCCATGCTCTGGGAAAGCGCTTTGTAGCCGATCAGTTTCTCCATGGTCAGCGGGCTTTTGCTGAATTTACGGATGGTGATCACAGGGCCATTGAGAGCCAGGGGTGGGATGATGACATTGACCCGGGAGCCATCGGGCAGACGGGCGTCGCAAAGCGGGCTCGATTCGTCAACGCGGCGGCCCAGCGGTGAAAGAATCTTATCAATGACCCGGCGGCAGCTTTCCACGTCGAGGAACTTGACGGGTGAAAGTAACAGCCGTCCTTTTTGCTCGGTATAAATGGTTTGATGTCCGTTCACCATGATTTCGGTGATGGTGTCGTCCTTGAGCAATTGCTCGAGGGGGCCAAACCCGACCATTTCATCGATGATGTCACCCAGCAATTTGACGCGGAGCTGTCGTCCAATGGGGACTTTGTCCGCCGTGAGTCGCTCGTCAACGAGATCCTCAATGCGCTTTTTCAGGGCAGCTTCGTTGCCACGTTCCAAGAGCTTGGGATCGAGCGATTGCACCAAGTAGGGGAGCAACTGCTTCTTGAACTGCATGACGAACTCTTGCGCGGCATCCGGCTGACCTGCGGGCGCGCGTTGAGTCGTTGGAGTGGAGGCTTGTATGGGATGCAGCGCCGACGTGGCAGTGGCGACGGTTGGCAAAGCCTGGGTTGCGGGCATGGCTGCACCCGGACGTGGCGGGATGCCTCCCCCCGGAGGACGGGCAGGAATGCCTCCGGGCCTTGGAATCGCTCCCGGTATGGGAGCAGGACGATTAAAATTGGGAGGAGGTAGTGCCATGGTATCGAAGAATTAAGTTATGGTACAATAGCACATTATAGACCGTTTTACTTAATACTTAGTCGTTGGGAGGCCCTTGCGGCTTGAAGCCCCTTTTTTGTACTTTTGGGATCATCGGCCGGTCTTTCCTGCCAACGATAAAAGGAGAGTTCCGCGAGTTTGTTGAGCACGACGGAAATGGGATGATGCGGTTCGGCAATGACGATCGGCGCGCCGCTATTGATGGAAAAAGTGACGGGCCCGGCATTGCAGGGAAGGTAGGCGGCGACAGGATGCTCGAGGAGCGATTCAATTTCGCTTTCCGATATTTCAGCGCCGATTTCCGCTTCGTTGACCAGTACCTTGAGTTTCTGGTTGGTGACCTGCCGGTCATTTTTCAGGAACTTGATCATGTTTTTGGCGGAGAGAAGCCGCGCGACATCCCGGCTGGTGATGAGAAAGATGATGTCGCTTGAATCAATTGCGGCGATGGTCGGGCCAGCCATGGCAACACCAGTATCGACCACGACATACTGGCTCAATGTTCGTGTCGCCTGCATGATGGCCGCGCCCACATTGTAATCGAATCCACTGGAATCGAATTCCTGGTTGGGCGAGGCGAGATAACGGAACTTCAAACGCGGATGCTGGGCGAGCGTGTTGTTGAGATACTCGGCGTCGAGATTGCCTCCCTGCTGGACGGCATCCATGATGTTATTTCTCGGGACATCGTCGAGCATGACGGCAAAGTCGCCGGGACTAAGGCTGAAATCGAGCAGAGCGACGCTGTCGCTGAGCTTGGCAATGGCGGAGGCGAGGTTGATGGCCACCACGGATTTCCCAATTCCGCCGCGGGCGGACACGACCGAAATAACAAAGGATTCTCCCTGAATGCCAGTGGGGGCACGGTTCAGGTCAAATCTTTCCTGGGCACGTGGAGCGGCCGCGCCCATAATCTTGGAAATTTCCGTCGGGGGGATGGCGCCGACCAGGACGTCTCTCAATTCGAGTTGCAGAAGGTTTTGCCAAACCTGTCCGCCCTCTGATCCTTCCAGGGCAGGAATGATATAAATATCGGGAGCTTTCTGGCGCACCTGGGCGATAAAATCGAACCCGGTCATGTCACCAAGATTAAGCCGGACGACGAGCATTCGCGGGTGCCCGGTGAGCATGGTCGCCGCAGCAAAGAGACCTTCGCGGCCCGTCTGCGTTTCGCTGACCAAATTTAATTCGGCATTAGACAGAATAGCGCTGCGAATGGCTGCGCAGCGCTCTACATCATCATGGACAAGGAAGACATCAATCATTGCTCACGGCAGGGTCGAGGAAGGAGCGAGTGGGGCTGGGTTTGGGTTGCTCCGTTGACGTGAATTATCCGGCGTGGAAGGCGTATTGTCAACTGGTCTTGCCGGAGTCGCCTCGACTGGGGGTTGAAGGGTTTGCATTCCGCCACTGGCATGAGGGGTCAAGGGAGGAGTGTCCGTTGGGGCAGCCATGTCCTTGCTCCCCTTGGTATCGGTATCGGCGTCCTTCATGTCCTTGGGGGATTCGGGACGGATGTCCACTGCCTTGGCATCGTAGCGAACAGGTTTAATGATGGGTATGTCTCCCTCTTCCCGGGCCATGTCGTGCATTTCAGGATAAACCGGCTTGGGATAACGCATGCTGTCGGCGTCGCGCATACGCACGATATGAGGAGTGACAAGAACAAGGACTTCCTCGTCCGATGTAGTCCTGGAATTACCCTTAAAGAAAACGTTGAAGAAGGGAATCTTCGCAAGAAAAGGTATCTGGGTGATGGTGTGGGTGAGTTCCTTGTCGATGAGTCCATCGATAAGCACCGTCTGGTTATCTCTGAGATTGACACGTGTGCGCGTGGTGCGAACAAAGAAATCGGGCAACGTGATGGCGCTGCCAGCCGCACCTGCGCTGGTAAAGGTACCAGGCAAGGTAAGCTGGGTGGAAATGTTCAGGCCAATGAGGCCATTTTCGTCCACGTATTTGACTGTGTTGTCAACAATGGGAGCGGTGGCACCCAGTTGGATGGGTGCGGTAATTTTGCTTACTTTATCGGCGGTGGCGTCAGAATCCTGCTCCAGGGTATATCCACTGGAACCCGTGCCAACGCTGGCCGGGATGGCAAAAATCTTTTGTCCTATCGGCTCTTTTCCACCTGCATTGGCCAGGTTCAAGGGCGAAATATCCATGTTAACACCCAAAAATACGGCTGAGGCTGTCAGGGTGGTGATGGGCGGGCTGCTGGTTGCCGTTACCGCGGAACTTACGTAGGACTGGACTTCTCCCTCTGAATACCAACCGGGCTGGCCATTGGTTAAGAAAAGATCGGCCTGACGAAGTATCTTGACCGTTCCCAAGGTTTCATAGAGATGCAGCACCATTTCCGCATTAACCGCACCCGTTGCGCCCCCGGCGCTGGTGATGAAATTTTTAAAAGCATTGATCGGGTTGGGGAGTAAATTGAATGCGCCAGGGCTTGAAATGCCGAGGGAGATGGTTGGGCCGGCTGCTCCGCCTGCTCCATCCGACCAGGTAAAGCCGGTATTATTGGCGCCACTGTCCTTGATCTGCATGAAGCGGATCTGGGTGCGGATCTGAATGGGATCCTTGACGGTTAAAAATGAGACGATGAAAGGGCAAAATGTGCGGGCAACGCGGACAACTTTAGCTTCCTGCAAGTCGTCCTGAAGGTCGCCATAGAGAAAAATCTTTTCAGGAATGCTGCTATTCTTGGTCGTGGTTGTGGTTTCGGTGGTATTTTCCTGGGGTTTGGGCTCAAGAGGGCCGGCATTGCCGCCCTGGTCATTCGGATCTTTGGGCGGTTGGAACCCCGATCCGCGAACGGTCCCCCCCTGTGGTGTCGTGGTAACGGAGGGGGCTATGTAATCGCCCGCCGATTTGGTATAGCTGCTCGTGGTAATGACCGTGGGGGCAGGAAATTTAACGCGTACCGTCAACCCATCCACATGCGCGATACGCTGGATGTTATTGATGATGATCGATTCCTGCTCGGTATATTCACTCTGTTCAATTTCCTGGCCGAGTTGGGCCTTAATAACCACGAATTGGTTGTACTGCTTGACGATGCGAACCGCGTCATCCAGCTCCTCCTGGGTCGGCACCGTGCCACCGATGATGGCCTGGTCTTTATCAAAGGTAATGGTCAGGTTCCGGTAACCCTTGGCCGAAAAGGCGTTTTCGATTTCGAGGATGTCGGCTCCCCGATTTTCAAAGGTCGAGATGAAGTAGCGATAAATTTCGCCCTTGCAGTAAACCGTCAGCGTGGTCTTACCAGCCACATCAGCCTCCACCAGGAGAACTTTATCCGTGGTATCGGGTTGGATAATCTTGACGATACCCTGCTGAGAGATGTTGGTGTCATCGATTGGATTCTTAAAGGTGAGTCGTTTCGATTCGTTCAAGTTGATGTAAAGGCGCTCGGGAGCCGGGCTGACAGCAACATCGTAGAGGAAAGTCCGCCCATCACTTTTGATCGTCAAGGTGGCGTTGCCCCCGGCAACACCGACGATGGAGAGCTGATTGGGAGAGCCGTCAACTTTGGAGACCTTGACGATGTTATCCGGCATAACGCTGAAATCATCGACAGGACGATCCAGGGGCAAAAGCTTGGTTTCGCCAAAAAAGACGTCCAGTCGTATGGCAACCGGAGCTTGAGCACGACCCTGCCCGAAGCAGAGGACGATCAGGCACCCGAGGAGAACCAGGCTACGGGCTAGGTGGAGTGGGAGTTGTAGTTTCATTCGTGTTTGGCTGGGAACTCAGGGTTTTCTCTCGTGCTTCAATTTCCGCTTGAAGATCTTTGACTCGCTGTTCCGACTTATCTGCCATGGTTTGTATTTTTCTGGGATTATTATGGTAGTCGGCTCCGACATATGGCTTGATTTTAATTTCGTCGGTCTCTCTCCGGGATTTTAGAATCATGCCGATATGCGCGTTTTTTACTTCTGATAAATAGAGGAGAGCCTGTGCCTGTTCGGGAGTTACCAGGAACGTGACGGATACGGGAGATCCGGGCGGAGGCGCTGGAACCAGACCGGGGGTTGTATCTGTTGTGTCGGTGGAGGGAGCCGGCCCGGGGATATAGAGTATCTGAAGATTCTGCAAAAGAAGTCGCGTACTATAAATATATTTTGAATCCTCGGAAAACTGGGTATAGAGCAGATCGACCTTGTCCCCATTGACGGCAAATCCGCCCGTGGCATTGTTCTGAACATTAAAGACAGGGAGGGCTATGGCTCGCATCCCGGGAGGAATACGTCCTTCCAAAGTCGGCATGTTTTTAGCGACGTTACGCGGCGTAAGCGGGTCTCCCTTTTCAATATTGCGAACCGCGTACATTCCTATGACGTCTTGCTCGGAATAGGCATCGGGCAGGATGTTTTTGGGAGTCAGCTTCTTTTCGAAGAAAGAGGAACTGATCAGGTTACCAGCTACAATGGGTTGTGTGGCGTAGAGAACGTTGCGTGAGTCGGTGGCAACCGGTGTGATAATCTGGCTATTCTTATTAGCCGCATCAAGCTTGGCTTGATAGTCCCGTTTCACAGCATCAGCGGCATCTGCCAGCCTTTTTCCCTCAGCCACATGATTCTGGTAAAGAAAGAAGACAGCGACGCCGCCGAGAAGGACAGCCCCGATAAGAGCGTATGGTGGTGATTTCTTTTTCACGGTGTTATTTTTAGCCCTTAACAGTTATTTTCACGCATTCTTGTATAAAAAGAAACCATGAGTCAACTCATTTTACCTAAACCTTGTAAAAAAATCTCATCCACCGGAAAAGCTCAGGGGGAGGGCTAGGCGTTTAACATCTCGATCATTACCCCTATTTCTCCTCTGGAAATGAGCTAATCCCAGCATCTCTCCCTGACATTCAGCAGGCTTTCCGGCACCAGCTTGCTCACTGTAATTATTTTTTAAAATGTCGCGCAATCAACTTATATAACTGACACACATTTCACCTTTTCTCAAAAAATATCGGTTTATCTCGCGTTCCCAAGTGCAACTTGGAAACGAGGAAATGCGATTTGATATCGGTTGCAATGATGGGCGATGCCGATCTGTTGCCCACGGACTTCTATTCGCTATTCGTTGATCGCCGCCATGGTCTGCGCCATGAGCTTTTCTTCCTTCTCCCGGGCGGCTTCAATGTCGTAGTTGAAGTTATCCGGATGATCGGCGTTCAAGGGGGACATGGCGCGCAATTGCTCGATCATGGGAGGAATGACCTGCAGCGCATGGTCTATATCTGCATCGGTGTTGTAGTGACTGAAAGAGAAGCGAACGCAACTGCGCGCGCGCGCGGGGGTGAGTCCCATCGCGCTGAGGACGTGCGAGGGATCGAGCGAGCCGGTGGTGCAGGCGGAACCGGATGAGGCGCAGATGCCGCTTCGATCGAGCATCATCAGGATGGCTTCGGCCTCGACAAAATCGAAGGCGATGTTGGCGGTGTTGGGCAGGCGTTGATCCCGTTTGCCATTAATATAGAGGTTCGGCAGGCGTTCCAGCAGCGCATTTTCGAAACGATCACGGAGCGCACGCACACGGGTTTGCTCGTCGGAAAGACGACCGATGGCAAGTTCCGCCGCGCGACCGAGCCCGACAATCGAAGCGACATTTTCAGTGCCGCCCCGTTTACCGCGTTCCTGTCCGCCGCCGATGACAAAAGGCACCAGCTTGGTCCTCTTTTTGGCGTAGAGCACCCCGACGCCCTTCGGCGCATGGAGCTTGTGGCCCGACATGGAGAGGAGGTCGATGTCGCTTTGTACGACATGGCGGAGATCGATCTTACCGGGCGTCTGCACGGCATCGGTGTGGAAGAGAACGCCTCTCTTTTTGCAAAGGCTGGCGATTTCCTCGACGGGGAAAAGAACGCCGGTTTCGTTGTTGGCCCACATGATGGAGACAATGGCGGTGTCGTCGCGAATGGCTTTTTCGACATCGGCCAACGAGAGCGTGCCATCGGCTGCGACTGGCAGGCGCGTCACGCCGTAGCCGTTTTTCTCCAGCCAATCAGTCTGGTTCATGATGGCGGAATGCTCCACCTGGGTGGTGACGATGTGCTTTTTGCCCGTGGTCTGAAGCGCGGACCAGATGGCCGCGTTGTCGCTTTCGGTTCCGCAACTGGTGAAGATAATTTCCTTGGGCGTGCAGCCGAGAAGGGAGGCGACTTTTTCGCGCGCTTCCTTGAGATGTCCCTCGACGCGCTTGCCGAAGCTATAGGCACTGGAGGGGTTGCCGTAATTCTCGGTGAGGAACGGCACCATCGCTTCAAAGACCTCGGGGGCGATGCGCGTGGTGGCGTTGTTATCGAGGTAAATGATCGGGGGGCGTGAGGCGGGTGCGTGCATGGGTCGGATAATCGTGAACAAACTAAGCTACCCGCCCCGCCCGCTCATGCAAGCCTGATCACATACAGGATTTTGACGGAATTAACGGAATTTACGTTGATAAAAACGCTCCGTCATCCCGAGCTTGTCGAGGGATCAGACACGTGAAGAATAATCGAGAAGTCAGACAGTTTGAATCCGATGGCTTTCTGTGATTGCCTGACTTTTGGGTAAGAAAGGCGCGTCTGATCCCTCGACAAGCTCGGGATGACAAAGTTTTATGTCGCGGTTAATTAAAATGATTTAAATGCAGGAAAGGAACTCCCCTCTCTCTTCAGCCAATCCTCTTAATCATATTAATCCTGTCCAAAAAATTCCCCTCAAAACAGCGGCTTGCGTAATTGCGCCAGGCCGACGGCCAGTATCAGCATGAAATAACTGAGTAATAGACTCAGCAGTAAAAAATAGACGGAGAACGCTGCCGTAAACACTGTAAGTCCCGCGATGAGGCCGCTGGTGAGTTGCATCCCGAGGAGCGGGATCATCATGATCGGATCGCTGAGCAGCTTGGGGCGCGTACCCGTCTTGACCGGAGTGGCGAAGGTTTCCCCGACAATGCTTGCCGCCAAGCCCAATGGAATGCCTGCGAAGAGAACCGTCCCGGCCAGGAGTCCCTCCCCCGCGAGAAAAAGCCCCACCACGGCCAGCAACGTAAGGCCCAGGGGCCAGAGACATCCGCTGAGCATTTTACCAAGACGAAAAAGGAGCACACGACGCGGCGACATGCTGAGAAGATCGTCGCATTCCTCCACCGTTCCGGCGGCAATCGTGAACATGCCGGAGAGAACCCCGGCGACAAAAATCACAAAAAAGGCGATGGCTCGCGGAAGATCCTGATGCCCCATGACAAAGGCGATGCCGACCGGCGTCAATACCTGCGCAATGCATTGCACGGCCATCATCGGTGTGCGGACGATCAGGCGCAGATTTTTGAGAATTTCCAATTTCAAGACACCCGTCCGAAACGGCGCGTCGGCTTTTCCCGGAACAGCTGCGGTGACATTTTCCGCCAGGTTCTGGGTGCCCTCGATAAAAGCGCGTTCGGTTAAACGAAGCGTAATCAGCGCCATGGCGGCCGCTGCGGCGAAAATCATGGTGACATATTCCGGGCTACCTGCCCCGGCCCGGGCCAGTGCCACGAGCGGCGTGTGGCTTAGCGCGATGAATTTCTCCTGCATGACTGGCGGCATGTGGGTGTTGTCCGGGGTCATGTTCATCTGCGCGATGGAGACGCTCATGGAGCCAGCGAAGAAGGTGACACCAAAAATAAGCACGAAGGGGATCGCCTGTGAAAAAAGGCGCGCCCGGCGCATGCCCAGCCAGCGAATGAGACCAAACGAAAATAATCCGTCGATACAGGTGACGATAACGGCCAGGGCGAACCAGACGGCGTAACCCCAGAGAAAATTCAACTGCCCGAAGACAAGAGCGCGGATATTGATGTAGGGCACGATGATGAAGCCATCCACCAGGCACGATTGGAGGGCATTGCCGAATAGCCGCGCAGCGAGCACCGCACGAGGCGACACCGGTGAACTGAGAAGAAGATTGCTGTCATCCTGTTCGTGCAGGACGACCAAGGCCCGGGCCAGTCCGCCGCTGATCATGACAAAAAGGAGAAAACACCAGATGGCGGTGCTCAAACCCGCAAAAAGTCTGGCTCGGTCATCCGAAGGTGACAACCCGGTATAAGTGACCAGCGAAAAAGCGGCAAGATGAAGGCTGGCGAGGAAAATCAGACCAAAGAGTATGCCTCCCGACTGAAGCAACCGCGCGCGCCACGAACTGCCCGCCTTATGTTTTCGCAACCCCTGCTTGATGTCGTTCCAGACGAGGGCGGTTCCCACCCGGAACGAGTGTGATAATGAGCCCGTAGGGGAAGCAGTCGAAGCGATCATTACGCTGATAATTATCTGTCATCCCGAGCTTGTCGAGGGATCAGACACGCCATTCTTACCCAAAAGTCAGGCGATCACAGAAAGCCATCGGATTCAAACTGTCTGACTTCTCGATTATTCTTCAAGTGTCTGATCCCTCGACAAGCTCGGGATGACCGGCTTTTTAATTAGGTCGGCAGGGCAATGCCTTCTCTCTCACCCTGGATCAATTGCAGGAAAATATCTTCAAGGGATCCAGCGGCTTGTCCCGAATGAGAGCGCAATTGCGCCATCGTCCCCTCGGCAATGAGTCGGCCACCGCTCATGATGCCGATCCGTTCGGCGAGACGTTCCGCAACTTCGAGAATATGCGTGGTGAGAATCACGGAGCCGCCCTGCTTGAGAAAATCGAGCAGGATGTCCTTCACTAATCGCGCAGCGGAGGCGTCGAGACCGGTGAGCGGTTCGTCGAGCAGGATCAGTTTTGGCTCATGAATCAACGCGCTGGCCAGGGCGATTTTTTGTTTCATGCCGCGCGAGTAGGATTCGATCCATTCATGGCGGCGATCCCAAAGGCTGAGTTTCTCGAGGAGTTCCTGAGCGCGTTTGCGTGCGACCAGAGGATCGACGCCCCAGAGCGCGGAAACAAATTCGAGATGCTCCATCGGGTTGAGTTTGCCGTAAAGGACGGGGTCGTCGGGAATGTAGGCGAGCGGTTGCTTGGCGCGCTGCGGTTCGGTCATGACATCGATGCCCGCGACACGAATCTGTCCCGCGTCGGGCCGGATTAGGCCGGAGATCATGCGCAACGTGGTCGTCTTGCCCGCGCCGTTCACGCCGAGGAATCCGTAGAGCATACCTGCAGGAACCTTGAAGCTGAGTTGGTCAACGGCAACTTTCGGCCCGAAGCGTTTGACCAGGCCGATGATTTCGCAGGCGCACTCCATGGCTCCAAGGGACAGGAAATCGAGGAGGTTGTCAAAGACGGAGATGCTTTCCATGATTTCATCTGCTTCATTAGACGTGCGCAGATGCCAAAGAAACACTATGCTCCAATGATGCGTACTTTTTGGATGCATGGCAGAAATCGCTTACGAGTTGTCTTGGGTATCGCCCTGGTCAGCGCGGCTCTTTCGCTGCCGGGTCATGCCTTGGACAAACCGACAGGCGCGCCTTTGGTGATTTCTTCCATCGAAACAGAACAGGCGGTTCCCCTCGCCGTCGTTGCGCCTGATGGCAAAACAGTTTCGTGCGTCACGATTCGCTTGCACTGGAATCCCCGGACGGATGTCGGGGCGGACGACGATGCAACGAGCTTTGCGCTCGACATCGGTGCGGATAGTCCCGGCGCATCGATTTTTACCGCGCAACTTTGGAACGCCTCCCTTGCGAGCGCACAGGCGTGGCAACAACCGTGGCAGGGCGCGCGTTGGAAAGTATTGCAAACACCGGCCACGGACGGTTCTGGAATTGATGCCGCGCTTGCGGTGGGAATGATTTCCACGTCGGCCCGGCGTCCTTACCCAAAAGAGACACTGGTCATCGGAAGCCTCAACCCGGATGGCTCGCTTGGGCCGGTTTCCCGATTGTCGGAGCGACTGGATGCTGCCGCCGCCACGGGAATTTCGCGCGTCATTATTTCGAGCATCCAGCGTTTTGATACCGATAGCTCGGGACAGGTGGTGAGTATCATCAAGCACGCCAGCGATCTCCACCTGGAATGCGTGCCCGTGGATAATATCGTCGATGCGACGGAGATGACGATGAACGATCCGTTGCCCGATATGCCGGTTGGTTCTTCCTCACCCAAATACAGCAACGATGTGGCGAGCTATATCGACGGCTTTGCGCATCGCGAACAAAGTGAAGTAGCCAACGGCCTTCGATTCGCGCCGAAGGAATCGGAACTGTCGAAATACCCGCCGCGCACTTCCGTCATCTGGAAAAATATCTATGCCGATTATGAAACGGGACAGCAGGCCTATCGTGCCGGACAAGTTTATGTCGCCTACCAGTTATTCGCCCAGGTCAATGGACGCATGCGCGGCGTCAATGCGCTGACGGGGCAGAACAAGGCGACCTTTAACATCAAGACTGCGCTGGCCGACTCGGATGATTTACGCAAGCGGCTGCACGATTTGATGACGCCGCCCTCCATCGACAAGGCGGAATTGGAAAGCGCCGTGCTCGTCTCGGAAATGGCCGATTGGGCTTACGACATCAATGCCTCGCTCGAAGGCGCGCAACTCGTGACCAAGCAGGCTTTTTCCCAGCGTAGCGACGCGACAGAAATGGAAAAAGACCGGGCCCGCGAAGCCATTCTCTTTGCCATCGAACAAAGCAAATATCTCCTGAACCAGGCCGATTTCTACACCGGCCTGCTGCCACACATCGGAAACAACAACCCGATGCCAGTGGATGGAAACGCGGCGCACCTCCTGCCCCAGCTTATTCCGGCGCAACTCGCCACGGCGCAGGTTTTCACGGAAGGCATCCGGCAGCGGGCCAATGATCTACGTGACGGCCTTCTCTTCGATTCCCGGCTCGCCGCCTATATGCGCATCTTGCGTGAATCGAAAGCAACCTGGGAAACCCGTCAGCGCAACAAGGAGAGCGAGGCCGCAAATAACCCTGGAGCCAAGCTCGATATGTCGGCCACGGCGACCGCCGTTGGTTTTGATCCGGGCAATACCTATGCGCCGCCTCATACGGTTCTTGTGCCGAGTGCGGCGGTAAAAAAACCAAGCGATGTGGCGCTATGTCTCATCTGGGTGAACGACGATTGTGAAATCGCCGCACTCGACGAAAAATACCTGCGTTTAAGCGGCACCATCGATCCGGCCACGCATGAATGGCACCTGAAAGATCGCGCGAAACTCGACGCGTTGCTTCAGTCGGCGGAACTCGGCGCCCGGCACGGCATTGCCTTCGCGGAAAAAGTTGGGATCGATTCCTCTGTGCTGAGCATGGTTTATGAAAAGGCGGCGCACCTGCGTATCCAGGGCGACGACACCTCAGCCCTCGATGCCCTGCGTAATTACTGGCGCTGCGCCTTGCTCGGCAATATGTGCTGGCAACTTGCCCACACCCGCAAGGCTAAACCGGTTGATGCGGCCAATGTGCCGTCCACGGCGGATGCCGACAAGAAGACTGCGAAGAACGATGATAAAAAAACGGACGACAAGCAACCCGCCAAGCAGGAGGAAAAACCGAAGACTCCCGACAATACCGCCACCGCCTCGGCAAAAGATAAGGAGCCGGACAAGAACAAGACGGCTGGCCCAACCACTTCAACTCAAGCGACGAATCAATCGCCGAAAATTTCCAGCCCACCCCCCGCCATCACCAACGATACGCTCGTGGTTAATCCGCCGCCGACAACCAACTCGGTCGATAATCCTCCCGCGCCTCCGCGAGCTTTGCCCGTGACAGACGAACATGCGTCAACGAATACGAAGAACAGCGAAGCCAATATCCCCGTGGCCCCCGTCGCCAAGTCCGAGGATTACACCGGTGGAGATATGCCCTCCACGACGAATGCGCCCCCGTTGGTCGGCCCCCTTCCCCCTGCCCCTGCCGGAAACACCGTGACCAAGCCCTGAATTTTATAACGGTAGCCATACTCGACGAAAGTTCATTCTAATACCGGGACTCCATGGCGAAACGATCCAGGAAAAAGAAGGCGGTCGAATCCAGCGTCTCGACGGCGGGGTTCAACTTCAAGGCGTCGCTTTCGGGGGTCTGGGTGGCGCTTCTTTTGGCGGTGGTGGCTTTTTTGGCTTACTGGCCTTCGCTTAAATCGGATTTGGTTTACGATGCCCATGCCGAGATTATCGATGAGGGATTCGTCCTGTCCCTGGCGAATCTGCCTGCCGTTTTGTCACTGAAAGTGCTGGGGATGAATCTCATTCTCGGGGCACGCCCGGGGCAGCTTCTTTACCTGATGCTGAATGCGGCGGTCTGGGGCAGGGAACCGTTCGGGTATCATTTGAGCAGCAATCTGCTTCACGCGGCAAATGTCGCGCTGTTGTTTGTGTTGCTGCGTCGCTTGATCGCGACGGAGATGACAGGACTGGCCAAAAGCGGCATCTTGAAAGTTCAGCTTGCGCTGGCAGCGGTCGTTTTGATTTTCGCCCTGCATCCCATCGCGGTGGAGTCGGTGTCCGAGGTGAGCTACAGCTCGAGTCTCCTGGTGACGTTTTTCACTTTGCTGGCCCTGCTGGCGGCGACCGCTTTTCGTCCAGATCATTTTCGCATCGCGATGCTGGCGGGGAGCGTCGGGACTTTATGCGCTTTTGCCTCGGTGACGTGCAAGGAGTCGGGTCTTGCGACGGCATTGCTGCTTATCGTCTATTGGTTTTTGTTTCGTCGCCGGGAAACGAAGCTGCCGTGGATTTTATTTTTGAGCGCCGGGATGGTGGTGACGGCAGCTTTCCTGGCGGCTCGATTTCTTTGGGTGCCGCCAAGTCTCAGCCAGATTCACATAAACTATCTTGGCGGATCGTTTTCGCAGGTCTTTTTGATCCAGCCGCGTCTCTGGACGGTGATGACGGGCAAGTTGTTTTGGCCGGTGCAATTTTCGGCCGATTATACGTGGGAAGACATGGGCGCGCCCTCGACGCCCTTTGCGTTGGTCATTCTGATCGTGGTGGTTTTGTTGCAGGTGTGGCTGGCGTGCAGGAGCCGGATCGGTGCTCTCGGGGTAGCCATCTATTGGCTGGGGTTGGCGACCGTTTCCAATTTTATCCCGCTCTACCGTCCCCTGGCGGATCGTTTTTATTATATGCCGCTGGCGGGAGTGACGATGCAACTGCTGGCGTTGCTTCTGATGATTTTGGGGTCGAGCCGTGGATTTTGGATGGCGGTGGCGTCCTGCTTTGTAGCGCTTTTACCGCTGACGGTTCTCACCATGATGCGCGAAGGTGTTTTCGCCAGCGAATACGCGCTTTGGAAGGACACCCTTCAAGTCAGTCCCCGCTCCTGGATTGCCCATGCCAATTATGGTGATGCCCTTTCCCAAAAAGGAGACGCGGACGGGGGGATTAGGCAGATTCAAGAGGCCTTGAAAATCGCCCCCACCTATGTCAGGGCGCACTATAATCTTGGAGTTGCCCTTTTTCAAAAGGGACAAGCGGACGAGGCATCGGCCGAATATCAAAAAGCGCTGGATCTCAACCCCAACCATACCGAATCTCGTAACAATCTTGGTCTTATTCTCCTGCAAAAAGGGCAAGTGGACAAAGCCATTGGCCAATTTCAAAAGGTCCTGGAAATCAATCCCGGGAATGCCGAAGCCCATAATAACTATGGTCTGGCTCTTGTTCAAAAGGAGCGAGTGGACGATGCGATTGTCCAATATCAAAAGGCGCTGGATATCAACCCGAGTTTTGCCGAAGCCCACAACAACCTCGGTGTCGTCCTTTTTCCAAGGGGGAAAGAGAAAGAGGCGCTTGCCCATTTCCAGGAGGCCGTGCGATTGAAGCCTGACTTAAAGAACGCGCAAGACAATCTGGCAGAAGTGAAGGATATGATGCGTCAAAAAAAAGATGGCAAGTAACTGATCCCCACCGCAAGCAACAGGTATCCAATCCTGAAGGATTAAATCTTAACTTCGCCGGAAAAGACTTCCGTCGCCAAGTCCGAGGATTACACTGGTGGAGATACTCCCTCCGCGATGAATACCCCTTTAGTCGATCCCCTTCCCCCTGCCGGAAACAACGTTACCAAGCCCTAAATTTTAGGGCGGTGGCCATACTTGACGAAAGTTCATTCTAACAACCAGAACTGTATGGCGAAACGATCCAGGAAAAAGAAGGCGGTTGATTCTAGCGTCTCGGCACCTGCGACCAACTTCAAGGCGTCGGGTGTCTGGGTGCCTCTTTTGCTGGCGGTGGTGGCTTTTTTGGCTTACTGGCCTTCGCTTAAATCGGATTTGGTTTACGATGCCCATGCCGAGATTATCGAGGAGGGCTTTGTTACTTCCCTTTCCAATCTGCCTACTGTTCTTTCGTTAAAAGTGTTGGGGATGAATCTCACTCTCGGGGGGCGTCCGGGGCAACTTCTTTACCTGATGCTCAACGCCGCGATCTGGGGCAAGGAGCCATTCGGGTATCATTTGAGCAGTAACCTGCTTCACGCGGCGAATGTCGCGCTGTTGTTTGTGTTGCTGCGCCGCTTGATCGCGACGGAAATAGCAGGGCTGGCCAGGAGCGGCGTGTTGAAAGTTCAGCTTGCGCTGGTAGCGGTCGTTTTAATTTTCGCATTACATCCTATCGCGGTGGAGTCGGTTTCCGAGGTGAGCTACAGCTCGAGTTTGCTGGTGATGTTTTTCACTTTGCTGGCCCTGCTGGCGGCGACCGCTTTTCGTCCGGATAATTTTAGAACGGCGATGATCATGGGGAGCGTCGGGACTTTATGCGCCTTTGCCTCGGTGACGTGCAAGGAGTCGGGTCTTACGACGGCGTTGCTGCTTGTCGTCTATTGGTTTTTGTTTCGTCGCCGGGAAGCGAAACTGCCCTGGGTTTTATTTTTGAGCGCCGCGATGGCGGTGACCGTGGCTTTTCTGGCGGCTCGATTCCTACTAGCTCCGTCTGACCCTGTTCATTTGAATTATCTTGGCGGATCATTTTCGCAGGTCTTTTTGATCCAGCCGCGTTTATGGGTTTTCATGATGGAAAAATTGCTTTGGCCTCTGCAACTTTCGGCCGACTACACGTTGAAAAATATGGGCGCACCCTCCACGCCTATTGCATTGGTGATCCTGATTGCGGTGGTTTTGTTGCAGGCGTGGCTGGCTTGTAAGAACCGGGTGGGCGCGCTTGGGGTGGCAATCTATTGGCTGGAATTGGCGACCGTTTCCAATTTCATCCCGCTCAATCGTCCGCTGGCTGATCGTTTTTATTATATGCCACTGGCGGGCGTTGCAATGCAACTGCTGGCGTTGCTCCTTATGATTTTGGGATCGAGCCGGGGATTTTGGATGGCGGTGGTGCCCTGCTTTGTGGCGCTTTTGCCGCTGACCGTTCTTACCCTGACCCGTGAAAAAGTTTTTGCCAGCGACATCGCTCTTTGGAGTGACACGCTTCAAGTCAGCCCTCTTTCTTCAATAGCCCATAATGGTCTTGGCCTTATCCTTTTTCAAAGGGGAAAAGTGGACGAGGCGCTGGCCCAGTACCAAAAGGCTTCGGAGATCGATCCATACGATCCCCGACCTTATAATAATATCGGCCTTATCCTTTATCACAAAGGCCAGGCGGACGAAGAGATTGCCCAGTACCAAAAGGCCCTGAAAATCTATCCCAACTTTGCCGAAGCCCACAACAACCTTGGCGCTGCTCTTTTCTCAAGGGGAAAGGAGGATGAAGCGTTGGCCCATTTCCAGGAGGCCTTACGACTGAAGCCTGACTACAAGGACGCGCAAAATAATCTGGCGAAAGCAAAGGCCATGATGCAGCAAAAAAAAGTTGGCAAGTAATTGATTCCCACCGAAAGCAACGGGCATCCAATCCTGAAGGATTAAATCTTAACTTCGCCGGAAAAGACCTCCGTCGCCGGGCCAGCCAGGGTCACGTCGCGAAACGTGTCTCCATCAATCCGCGCATTAACCGCGAGCACATCGCCACCGCGAACCTTGAGCTGCAACGGCAACGCAAGTCCGCGCACCCGGTTCGTGAGGAGAGCAACCGCGACCACGCCCGTGCCGCATGCCAGCGTTTCATCCTCAACGCCGCGCTCGTAGGTGCGGACAACGAGGTTGGTCGCATCGACGACCTGGACAAAATTCACGTTCGTTCCACGCGGGAAAATGGCGCTGCGACGGATCGCGCGCCCGTGTGCGACCACCTCCGCCCGTTCCGCATCTGGAACATAGACGACCACATGGGGCACCCCGGTATTCATGGAATGATATTCAACCTCACCCCAGCCAAAATCGGCGCTTTGATTCAACTTCATCTCGGTTGGCGCGGTCATGTTAATCCGCACGTCCTGGCCGATATACTCAGCGACAATTAAACCGGCGGGCGTAAAAAAGCTGACCCGATCCATCTGGACACGGCGCATGGGGTAAACAAAACGGGCAAAGCAGCGCGCGCCATTGCCGCACATTTCGGCTTCACCGCCGTCGGCATTGTAATAGCGCATCTGGAAATCGGCAGCCGCGTCATCAATCGTCTCCACCGCGAGCACACCGTCCGCGCCGATGCCGAAATGGCGGTCACAGAGCCGCGCGATCTGTTCGCGCGTCAGGGTACGATTCAGCGCGCGGTTATCGATGACGATGAAGTCATTGCCCGCGCCACTCATTTTGACAAACGGAAGACTGTCCATAAGTCCCTTAATCTAGCGCATGATCGGCAATTGCAAAGCCGCCAAATGTGTCTTCTTTCCGGGAAGGTGTGACCCCATCCAGAATTGAACTGGAATCGATGGTTTAGGAAACCACTGCTCTATCCATTTGAGCTATAGGGTCTGATGTTTGAGCCGCAGCCGCAACAATGACACCAGCATTTTGCCTCGGTTCGGATGCCGGGCAAGCAAATCAAGCGGAATTTCTATGGGAGATGCCCAACCTCGGGATGACAGATTTAAAAAAACTTTTCAGCGCATTCCTAATGAAGCGGTTCCATGGCTTTCAATAAATCAGCCAAGGGTACCGTGGCAAAGGAACTTGCCGTGTCGGACATGGCATAGGGAAGAATCAATATTCCCGCATGGACGAGGGAACCGCAGCTATAAACCACGTTGGGCACATAACCTTCGCGTTCCAATTCATCCGGGCTCAGGAGGGGACGCGTCAGGCGTCCGATCACGCGCGAGGGGTCTTCCAAGTCGAGAAGGAATGCCCCGATGGAATATTTCCGCATCGGGCCTACGCCGTGACTGAGCACCAGCCAACCAGCTTCTGTTTCAATCGGCGAACCGCAATTGCCGATCTGCAAAAATTCCCAGCTATAGGTCGGCTTGAGGAGAGGCACCTTGGTGTGCCAGAAGTGGAGATCGTCCGAGTACATCAGGTAGAGATTCTCAGCGTCCTGTCGTGAGAGCATGACATATTGACCCCGTATCCGGCGCG
This sequence comes from Verrucomicrobiota bacterium, assembly GCA_013286145.1. GTDB lineage: Bacteria > Verrucomicrobiota > Verrucomicrobiia > Methylacidiphilales > UBA1321 > JABDGH01. The sequence continues at coordinate 13,103 of JABDGH010000022.1, read as the reverse complement.
GAAAGAGGGCCATGCCTTTGTTCTGCACTTCGGGGCCGTTCAGGGTGCAGATGCGAAAGCGGAGAAAATCGTTGGTTTCCAAAAGCTGCGGAATGGTGACGCGGCCGTCGTAAGCCGTGTAGGTGGCGACATAGGTGACGACGCCATCATCCTCGACGAACCGGACAAAGCGCGCATCCTCGATCCCGTTCGATTCATTCGGCGCATTGGGGAAAATGACCCGTTCCGTGAGCGGCTGCTCCGGCAAATAGATCACTTCGTAGTTGGACTTGGCCAGGTTGACCAGGCGGCTGGCGGTGCGATCAAACTCGGTGTTGCGATGTTGCGCGTAGCGGCGCAGATACTGGATTTCCTGCATGAGTTCCGCCACGGTGAAATTGTCGCCCAACGTTTTAAGAATCGTTTCTGAAATATTATCGACCAAACCGAGTTCCTGGAGTTGATGCCAAAAGATGCTCTTATTATAGGATGTTGGCGGAATGTGATCCGGCGTGGTCACATAACGCGAGGCCGTATCCATGTGAATTTTGCCCTGGCCATCAATCGTTCCGGTACGAAACGTGATGGAAGAGATATGTCCCTCGCCCGTCGCACGCAGGCTAAGAATGAAACGCATGGTTCCCTCCGGAAGCTCGGTTTGATCGGGGTGTGGAACGATGGAGGGGTTGAAAAGCGCGGCGGCCTCCAGGGAGTATTCGTGCGTGAAGTAGGCTCCGATCAGGAGCTTGCGCTCATCGGAAAGTGGTTGATCCGTGGGCAGCAGGCGACGAACGAATTCGTAACGCATGAGAAAGTAATCGAGCAGTCTCTGGTGGCGCGTCTTAAACTCGGAGAGAACCTGCGCGAGCATTTCGACCACCTCCGCTTCCGGTAAAGCCAAAACGCGCGCCAGGATGCGAAGCGGGCGCTCATCTCCCAAGGGAGAAAAGGGTCGAAAGAGGACGCGCGAAGCGTCTGGTTTAAGCACAATTCCAGTTCGTGTAACATTCATTGAAGTGGTTCTTTCTATTAAGCCTTGAGCAGGCTGTGGGCTTTCAGGGCTTCGGTTTCGTGATTGGTTGGTTTTTTGAAGGCTTTAAGATCGTGTTCGAGCAGTTCCATTTCACTCAACGCAATCAGGTAGGCCAGGGTCGATTCAGCGCCCTGGTTTTGATTAACGCGATCCACATGCAGGCCGTCGCAACAGCCGCCCGTTTTTGAATCATAGAGGGAAAGTCCCAAGTCATTACGTCCCAGGAACCATTCGAAGGCGATGCGCGCCTCTTCATGCCAGATCGCATCGTCGGTGGATCGGTAGGCCTCGAGACAGGCCGAGATGGTGCTGTGAGCCTCTATCGGCTGTTGATCGAAATCGGCCCGCTTTCCGCCGCGTGTATAAAATCCCGCCGAGCCGATGGGACGAAAATGTCCCTGGGGCGCTTTCTGCACAGAAACCAACCAACGGAGAGAACGCAACCCAATCTCAAAGGCCTTCGGGTTGTCCGCCCAGCGTCCGCTTAAAATCAATACGTGGGACAACAGGGCATTCGCATAGGAGAGACTCTCTTCAAACCAGGGCCAATCGTCCGTGGCAGTTCTTTCGAAAATATCGATCAACCGTTGCGTGAGGGTATCACGGGCTTGCGTGGCCACTCGGTCTCCGCTCAAGCGGCGAAAATATTCGTAAATGCCCAGAAGCGTATAGGCCCAGGTGCGGGGCGATTTCAAATCGAGAACGGAGGGAAGAGCGCGCTCGAACATCTGGGCGGCCCACGCCTGGAGATGCCGGTGCCTGGAGCGTCCCGCACAGGTGCCGAGAGCCCAAAGTGCGCGGCCCTGGCTGTCTTCCGAACCCTCGCTCTCGAGCCAGTGTCGGTCAAAGCCCATGAAATTCCGAAAGCGTTTCGAATCAGGATCGAAGGCATACTGCATAAAGCTCGAATACGTTTCCGCCAGCCGGTGCAGTTCGGGTTCTTCCAACTCGAGTTCCTCCAATAGGACGGTTGCGATCAGCGCCCGGGCATTATCGTCGGTGCAATAACCGTGAGTGAAGTCAGGCAAAGAATAGATCGCATGTTGATAGATGCCCGTGGAATCCGACATCCGCGTGAGGTGATCCAGGCGCAGGTCGGGAAGTTCCAGGCGCTCTTCCTCCAGCGTCCTGACCTCAAGACGGCGAATGGAGAGACTGGTCGGATTGCGCCGGGCGCTCTCGAAAGAGGCCATATAACTCTGTGCGGCCTTGCTCCAGATCATTTCGCGTCCGAGCAGGTAGGCCCGTTTGCGCATGGCATGGCGCCGGTTATCATCTTCGAGCAAACTGAGAATCGCTTGCGTCATCGCCTTGGAATCACCAAAGGGCACCAGAATGCCCCGGTCATCGTCCAGTAGTTCCTCGGCATGCCAATAGGGAGTTGAGATCACAGCCTTGCCGCTTCCAAAAGCATAAGCCAGTGTTCCAGATGTGGTTTGGGCCGCATTCTGGTAGGGCGTGATATAGAGATCGGCGACGCCCAAGAATATCTTTAGTTCTTCGAGTTCCACGAAACGATTGTAGAAGCTTATATGACGCTTGATCCCAAGATCCTGGGCAAGGCGTTCCAAGGTCAGGCGATAAGCTTCGCCGTGTTCGCGCACCAGGTTCGGGTGTGTCGCCCCGAGGATAATGTAAACCAGATTGGGGAATTTTTTTATGACTTCCGGCAAAGCGCGAAGAACATTTTCGATGCCCTTGTTGGGCGACAAAAGACCAAAAGTGAGGAGAACATGTTTCCCTTCCACGCCGAACTGGTCCTTGTAAAAATTGGGATCGATAAACGGCATGTCGGGAATGCCGTGCAGAATGATGTCAACTTTCTCCTCGGGCACATCGTAGATTTCCCGCAGCATCTTGCGTCCGCGCTCACTCATGACCACCAGGCGTGCGGAGAGTACGCTGATTTCGTGCAAGACCTGGCGCTGATCCGCGCTCGGGTTTTGTAAAATGGTGTGCAGCGTGGTGACAACGGGTATCCGCAGATTTCGCAACAGAGCAAGAATGAAACTTCCCGAGGGGCCTCCGTAAATCCCGTATTCGTGCTGAAGACAGACCACGTCGGCGTTGCTGAAGTTCAGGTAGTCAGCCGTGCGACGATAGGAATCGAGATCGTTTTCGTTGAACTCAAATTTTACTTCGCTGGGATATTCGTAACCTTCCGGCAAATCATTGACCGGCGCGACGAAACTTTCCACCGCCGGATATTGCTCCGTCATGGCCCCACGCAGGTCATGGGTAAAGGTCGCAATTCCGCATTTGCGCGGAAGGTAATCGCCAATGAAGGCAATTTTCTTGATTTCGGGTATATCACTCACGGGTGCTCATTTCCAACGAACCATAAGGCCCGTCATGCGTGGAATCAAATTGGGGCTTAACGACCTGCGGCATCCAAGCGGGAGCACTGTTTACATAGCGGACGATTATCGGTGCCGTAGCGATGATGGTTTTTATGGATACTGTCGCCCTCCATGCAAGACGTGTTGTCGTGGTGAACGGGTTCTTCTTCGGGGTGTTGTTTGGGTTCCGTGGAGAACCATGGATTTGTTTTCATGAGATTTATCTTTCGCTATAAATTAATGTAAGGGGTGAAGTTTTATTGGGTAGGTAGCGCATGTCTTCACGCTTATAGAATACGGCTGGCGCACGCGGACTTGATTGAAGTCAGTCCGCCAAGTCTTTAAGCTGGTTCAAATACGAACCAGAGAACAATACACCATATTCTACCTCATGGAAGGGGAGCACAACTCTTATTACCCGGGACACGTCTTTAAAATATCTCTTTACATTGAGGGAATGAGTGCGAAAGTCATGTCAATCGATCAATCGCTTCCCTCTGAAGCCAAGTAGTAGTGTCTCAGGCAGTCACCTGTTCGCTCCCAACGGTATCTTATGTGTACTTTCGTATGCTCTTCAATAGTCGGCGTGAGGTCGCAACCTCAAAATAAAGAAAATAAAATAGTATGAAATTGTACGTAGGAAATCTTTCCTTCCAAACCACCGAACAGGACCTGAACAAGCTTTTCGCTCAACATGGCACTGTCACTGAAACCAACCTGATCATGGATCGGGAAACCAACCGCCCCCGTGGCTTTGGTTTCGTGACCATGAGCAGCGCCGAAGAAGGCCAGCGCGCCATTGCGGCTCTTCATGGCCAGAACCATGATGGCCGTGATTTAACCGTCAACGAAGCCAAGCCGATGGAATCACGCGGCGGTGGCGGCGGCGGTGGTGGTCGTTCGGGTGGCGGAAATCGTAATCGTTACTAAGCGATCATTTCCAATAAATTTGCCGCCGTCGGACTGGGTCAAACCGGTTCACGGCGGCATTTTTTTGCTCACGTTTAAATTTCCAGTGATCTCAAAAAATATCCCGGGTCACTGCGTCCCGATTTTTGATCGGCTTTGCCTGCGGCATTTATAATCCTACATTTAGCTTGTTTACCGTGGGAAACAGCACATTTTGAATCGTAAAGTGCGATGATCGTGTTTTATGCAAATTCCTGCTTCCGATAAGACCGCATGGCGGGCACGGTTAAAAAAATCGGGGTACTTTTTTGGAGCCTTGTTCCTCCACTTCATTCTCTTTTTAATGATCGCCACCTGGGTCATTTATCAAGCGCAGCCGGATAAACAGGAAAACACTTTTTTGCGTGTTTCCACCGCAGCACCACCTCCACCACCACCGCCGCCGCCAACGTCTGGCGGGGATTCCAGCAGCAGTCTTGATCCGACCATCAAGGTGATGGCTCCGCCCATGGTTACGCATGTTATTTTATCATCAGCCCCGAGTGATTTTACGGTTAAATCCGCCAAGATTACCATGCCAAGTCTGCCTTCCGTTTTTTCTAAAATACCCGGCGAGGGCATGGGCGGCCACGGCGGAGGACATGGCGGGGGAACAGGATTCGGGGATCGGAATAACAGCGGCTTTCCCGAACTGGTGGGATATTTATACGATTTGAAACAGACTCCGAGTAGGAGGCCGACAGGCATGAATGACCCTGCCTTTGGACATAAGGTGAAGGAATTCATCGCATCGAACTGGGACGAAAGCCTGCTTACCCCCTACTACAAAAGTAGGGTGGCTTTGAACACCTCCTCTATTTTTATTCCCAAACTTGATGCCGCAGATGGCCCGAAGGCCTTCGGAGTGGAGAGGGAAGTGGAGCCCAACCGATACCTAATCTGGTACCGCGTGACCGCCTCACCTCCCCAGGACGGAACCTATCATTTCGTGGGAGGTGCCGATGACATCATCGTTGTCCGCGTTGATGGAAAAACAGTATTTGATGGGTCATTGGATGCAATGTGGTCTGAGCGCTCAAAAGAAACCACCTATCCTCTAAAGACGGGGATGGGATCCTTTGGCGTTCTTTCCGTAGGAGTGCCTTTTCATGCCTCGGCTGGAAAACCCATGAAAATCGACGTCCTGATCGGTGAATGGCCGGGTGGTATTTCCAGTTATTTTCTTTTGATCGAAAAGGAGAAACACACCTACGAAAAGCAATCTAACGGCGCTCCGTTATTGCCCATTTTTCAGTTGAATTCCGATCCGCTGACGCCAAAGGGACTGTTTCCTCCTTTTTCGCCAACTCCGGAGCCATGGGAAGGCACAGTCGATAATCTAACCCAGTAAGGTTCCGCCAGGGAAACACTCGGATCATTATGACGGTGCACTCACAGCTGCCGTGCTCAACTCGTTCAACAGGGAATCGCAGGAAGCGATCACGTCGCGCGACTGGATCTGATCCATGGATCGTTGTTTCACCTGGGCGTAACGCTCCACTGGATTTTGCGCCGCGAGGTAACCTTCGCTCGTCACGATTCGGTATGGCACCTGCCACGGATACCAATGATCCTCGATGGAAGGCCCAAAGAGAGCAACGACCGGACATTCACAGGCGGCGGCCAGATGCATGGCAGCGGTGTTGAGGCCAACGTAGAGCTTCGCCCGGTAAAGCAATCCCGCGACCTCGGGCCAGGTGATCTTGCCTAACGTGCAGTAAAGGCGCGGGCCCAATTCCCGCAACAGCCAGAGCGCCTCCTCTTTTTCATGATCGACGGAGCCAGCGGAGATGACCACATTTTGAAAACGCTCAAGCAGATGACGGCACACGTCGCGCCAACCTTCCTTATTCCACCGATTGAATGACTGCCGCGTTCCAATCTGCACCACACAGAAATCGGACAGGGAATTTCCTTTCGCCCAGTTTTTCGCAAATTTCCGCTCAAAGCGCATCGGTGGTATCGGCTTGGCCAGGGGCAGAAACTCTGCCACGGAATAAAAATCTTTCTCCACGCGATGGCATGTCTGCCAATCGAAGGAAGACATGCCCGTGAACCGTTTTTGCTCCAGCCGCTTTAACGGGCTGGTGGTCTTGACCGAATAGCGGTGTTTCGACCGACTCAGCATGGCCACGAAGCGCGCACGATGTCCGTCACCCAGCTCGAAGACATAATCGAATTTGACACTCCAGAGACTGAGCAAAACTTCCACCTGCCGCCATAGATCGCCCGGGCGTCGATCCGTTTTTTCCACGCCCGGCAGGGTGAGAATGCGATCAATCTCAGGACATCCGGCTAGAATCGCCTCACAGCCACGGCGCACCGCCACCCAGATTTCCGCATCGGGACAGGCTTGTTTCACAGCCACAATCGTCGGCGTCAGGATCAGCGAATCACCGATGTGCTTCGGCTTGATGAACAGGATGCGCATGGAAAGAACTTACGTTAGGGCAAGTCGCGTTCTTGCGAAATCTTTTCGTCACCCAGTCGATGCTTTTTTAAACCCTGCCATCCTGAGCCTGGCGACGGGAGATCGATTCAATACGACCCAGCAGCCATGCCTCGATGCATTCCAGCGCCTGCATCTTGTCGTGATCGTGAAGCAGGAGGTGGTACGACTCGGGGAAAAAACGGAGTTCCTTTTCGTTGCTGCCGAGTCGTGCGAAAAATTGCTCAACCAGGATGGGTGGAATAAAGACGTCGTTCGCGGCATAGATCACCAGCACAGGCACCTTGATTTTTGATGCGGCAGCAAAGCAACCGTCAATCAGGTCGTGAAGACATTTGAAGAAACGGACGGTAAAGATGTCGAGCTTGTGCGGAGCGGTTTCAAACCAGCGACGATGTGCTTCGTCTCGCGTCACGAGCTTCGGCGGTTCGTTCACTTTGGGCCGGGTGAATTTTCGCACGTCAATGCGATGAGTGGGGCGAACCCACAGTAAAAAACGAAAGACTTGCGTCTGCCACCAACTCGGTCGGTCTTGCAGGGCGACAACAGGAGAAGCGAGGACAAGCCCAGCCGGTTGCTCGACTTCCCGCGCCTGGGCCAAAAAACGGGTCAGTAGAGCCGCACCCATGCTCTCACCATAGTAATAGATTTGTGTGCCGGGGTAGCGGGAGCGGATCAAAGACAAAAAGGCGCTCAAGTCCCTGAACCAATCTTCGATTTGCACGAGATCCCCGCGCCGCGCCGGATGGGGATCATTCCCCTGCCCGCGTAATTCGAGCGCAAAGGTCGCCACGCGATGCCGTGCCAAATAACTGCCGAGCGGTTCGTAATCGAGCGCAGCACCGCTTAAGCCATGCACCGCCACAACAATAGCAACCGGGGACTGATCTTCCGACAACCCGGCCACCCACATCGAGTAGGAAAAGATTTCGCCGTCGGGAGCAGTCCATTCATGACGAGCACAGGTTGTTTGCATGGTGACGAAATTAAAATGCGATGCTTATCGCCCTGGCTTTATCTGGTAAAAAATTTTCCTGATTCGTTTCCTTCGGCAGTATCCACATCACCGACATCCTCATCGATCTGCGCGCCGCGCCGTTTGAGCTTGGCGAAAAAATCGACCAGTGTCCCAGCCATCTTCGGCCCGATTCCTTCAATGGCGCAGATTTCCACGGTTGTCGCATTCCGCAATTTTTCGATGGAACCGAAATGACGCAAAAGCAGCCGTTTCCGATTTTCACTGATGCCAGGACATTCATCGAGAACGCTCTCGTTCATCCGCTGCTTCATCAGAAGCTGATGATAACCATTGGCGACACGATGGGCCTCGTCGCGAATGCGCTGGAGCAGCCGGATCGCACCCGACGAATGGTCGATCACCAGCGGTGCGCTTTTGCCGGGGCGGAAAATTTCCTCGCGCTCCTTGGCCAGCCCGATGATCGGAAGATCGCCCAGACCGAGTATTTCGAGTTCACGTCGCGCACTGCTGAGCTGACCCTTGCCGCCATCGACAACGATGAGGCTGGGGCGACGGATACCATCGCTGAGCACACGCGAGTAACGCCGCCGCACAACCTCGGCCATGCTGGCAAAATCATCCTGCCCCTCCACGGTGCGAATCCGGTAGCGACGATAATTTTCGCGATCTGGCTTGCCACCCCTGAAGCAGACCATCGACGCGACTTTATGCGTGGTCGAAATGTTCGATATGTCAAAGCACTCGATAATTTGAGGCGGCTCCGCCATGCCCAGCGCCTCCTGCAAGGCATGCATGTCCCCGGTCGGTTGCACGGTCGTGACAAATTGCCGGGCGAAGCGTTTTGTCGGTTGAGTTGTCCGGCGCAAATCATCCAGCAGATTGCGAATTTCAGCCGCTTTTTCAAAATCGAGTCGCTCCGCAGCCGCCTTCATCTCGGCACGGAATTCGGCCAGCATTTCGCCTGAGGCACCATCGAGAAATTCACACGCCTGTTTCACCTGCGCAAGATAACCGGCCCGGGTAATTTTATTCACGCAGGGCGCGGAACAATTCTTAATGATGTGCTGGAGACAATGCCGGAAATCGACCTCACCGGGAATTTCGGGACGGCAGGTGCGCAGATGAAATTTTCGCCGCAATAGACTCATCGTTTTGCGCAACGATCCCGAGTGGGGAAAAGGCCCGAAATAGCGGCTTCCATCGTCTTTCTTGATGCGTGTGAGTTGAAAACGCGGAAACGGATCGTTGAGATTCACTCTCACCAGTAGGAATTTTTTGTCGTCCCGGAAACTGACGTTGTAGCGCGGACGATATTCCTTGATGAGCTTACCCTCGAGAAGCAGCGATTCGGGTTCGCTCTTAACGGTGTGGGTTTCAAGATCCCAGATGCTCTCGATCAACGCCTGGGTCTTGCGATCTGCCTTGAGTCGTCGCGCGGGATGGAAATACTGGCTGACCCGCTTTTGCAAATCGCGCGCTTTCCCCACGTAGATAACGCGATTAAAACGATCCTTGAAAAGATAGACGCCGGGCTTATGCGGCAAATCGCGCACCTTGGGCATGACATCGGGGCGCTCGGCAATCATGCCTTAGTATGCCACAAGGCATCGCCAACGTCATCCTGCGCTTGTCGAGGAATAGGGTTTCATAAAGTGTCAGCTTCATCTCACCTGACTTAAGTTCCTCCTCGTCAATCGCTTCTTTAGCATTCGCGTTGGGAACGATCTTGTGGTAAGTATGTCCCGCTATGTCTCTTGAAATGTTGGCCCCACCTGAATCGGCAGAATCTTCCGAATCCGCAGAATCTACCGCCCTGCGCAGCTTCAAACCGCGCAACCGCCGGCGTATTCTCTGCGCCTTTCCCCGGTACAGTTACAGCTTCGGCACATTCAATCACGCCTTCCCGCTCATGGGCGACGTGAAGGGTTTCATGCCGCCGCAGGGCATCCTCGTCATCGCCGCGCTGATTCCGGAGGAATGGGAAATCAAGTTCGTCGATGAGAACATCCAGCGCGTCACACCGGAAGAATTCGCCTGGGCCGATGTTGTCTTCATTTCAGGCATGCACATCCAACGGCATCGCATTCACGATATCACCCGTCGCGCCCATGATGCGGGCAAGGTCGTCGCCCTGGGCGGTCCTTCCGTTTCTTCCGCACCCGATTATTATCCGGATGTCGATCTGCTCCATTGTGGGGAAACCGGCGATGCCACCCTGCGTCTTTTCCAGCGGCTCGATGAAACGGTCAAGCGTCCCGAGCAGCAGATCATCTACCGCACAGTCGAGCGTCTGCCGATGTCGGATTTTCCAACGCCAGCCTATCATCGGATCAACGTCCGGGATTATCTACTCGGCTCCGTCCAATTTTCCAGCGGATGCCCCTACACCTGCGAGTTCTGTGACATCCCCTCCCTCTATGGCCGCAATCCGCGCCTCAAGTCGCCGGAGCAGGTCGTGCGCGAGCTTGATGAACTCGCCGATGGCGGATGCGTTTCCGTTTATTTCGTCGATGATAATTTTATCGGCAACCCCAAGGCAGCAGAGAGTCTGCTGGACGCCCTGATTGAATGGCAAAAACGGCGCGACTGCCAAGTTCGTCTGGCCTGCGAGGCAACGCTCAACATGGCCGGACACACGCGCATTCTGGAAAAAATGCAGCAGGCCTTTTTCACCAATTGTTTTTTTGGAATCGAAACACCCGACCCCAAGGCGCTCAAGGCGATGAAGAAAGGCCAAAACATGCGCATGCCTATTCTCGAGGCGGTGCAGACGGTTAATCGCTACGGAATCGAAGCGGCCTCGGGCATCATCATGGGACTGGACACAGATACGGATGAAACTCCGCAGGCACTGATCGATTTCGCGGAAATTTCCAGCATTCCGATTATGACGGTGAATATCCTCTACGCTCTTCCCAATACCGCGCTTTATACGCGATTGGAGAAGGAAAACCGTGTCTTGCATGACGCGGAAAATCGGGACTCCAATATCGTCTTTCTACAACCCTACGAAAACGTGGTGCGCAACTGGCAGCGCGTCATCGCCAAAATTTTCAGCCCCGAGGAGCTCTATTCCCGGTATGCCTACAACGCGATTCATACCTACCCCAACCGGATCAAGCCGAAGAATCCGATGACTCAGGCCACATGGCCCAATATCAAACGCGCCTTGGGAATTTTCCGCCGCATCATCTGGCGCGTTGGCATCCGCAGCGATTACCGCCGCCACTTCTGGAAGATGGCCTGGAACGAACTCAAGCAGGGCAATGTTGAAACGATGTTCCAGGTCGCCATGGTCGCGCATCACCTCATCACCTATGCGCGTGAATGCACCCAGGGCAAGATGCAGTCTTCCAACTACTCGATTCGTCGCGTTGAGGAAGACCGCGAAAATCAGGCGTTGGCCGCAGCGTGATTTAGGAGTTCTCTCTCGTTCCCAAGTTCAACTTGGGAGTGAAGGCAAAATCTCTGTAAAGCTCGTTTTATACTAATCCGTCATCCCGAGCGGAGGTGAGCCGGAAAGTCTGTTTGAGCGCATCATTAACTCGAACCGCAGTCGAGGGATACAGTTCGAACTCGGGCTGGAACCAAAGATGGCAAAAGATTTATTTGCCCGTAAGGCTTTTCTTTTTTTCGCATGAGCAACAAGCGGGAAGCCCTTCTGGTGCTTGGAAACTTTGTGACGCCACTTGCACGTTTGGGCTTATCAAGCCATGTCCTTCGACTGCGCCTCGGGTAAGCCTCAAGCTCAACCAATCCTTTTCGCCTCGGCTTCGCTCAGGATGACAATTTTATCTCGTCCTCAAGTTCAACCTGGGAACGAGGCCCTCTTGGAAAAATCAAGGCGCGTCGACTGGCTGAGTCCAGGGATTGTTCAGCACCTTCATGGCTGCAGCGTGTTCAGCCCGAATCTCTTGATCGATTGCCGCTACTTTGGCGACCTGCGCTGATGTCATGACCCAGCCCTTGGGCAGTTCCACACGACAAGTTGTACAGACGGAGGATCGACGATCCACGACTAATGCCTGACATCTGGGGCAACGCAAGGGAACCGAAGAAAGTTCCATGCAAAAGAGTTTAGAGCACCTGCGCCAGCAACCGTCCGCTCTGGCGCTTGACGATATCGACCAGGCTTTCCTTTTGGTTCAGGCCCAGCAACTCCTCAACTTTTTGAGTGATGGTCGGCATTCCAAAGGGCTTGGGGATGAGCGCGTCAAAACCTGCGGCCTTCGCATCCTGGGTCAGCTTCTCATCGAAGAGACCGCTGATCAGGATAAATTTCGCCTCGGGAAACAAGGGTACAAGCTTTTGCTTGAGCACGATGCCGTTATCACCCGGCATATTGTAATCGATCAGAAAAACAACCCGTTCCTGGCTGGGGAGAAGAATCCGCAAGGTCGATTCAGCATCCAAAAAACAGGTGACGGCGAAACGCAACCTCAACCAATCCCGAAGCAGATTGTTAGCTTCGACATTATCTTCCACGATCACGATGTGGGCTGATTGGGTTGTTTTCAACATATATGAGTTAGCACAGCATGATTCATACCGCTACAAGATCGTTTTTGATCAAGCAGAGGTCGTGATCAGTGCGGAGATATTATCGTCGAGAATCGTAAAATCAAAAGGCTTAAGAACGAGTGCATCAAAACCGACCTGGCGCGTTGTTTCCGCCATGTCATAACTCATTTCGCCTGTAATGAGAATATACTTGGCTGCGAAGTATTTGGTCCGCAGGTACTGGAAAAGTTCAACCCCGTTTTTGCCGGGAAGTTTGTAATCGATGATAAAAACATTGGTGCTTTGAAAATTGGATTCGGCGGCAATCGCCTCCTCGGCGCTGGCGTACGCCTGCACCGTGTTTTGCTGGCTAAAATAAATATGGAGTGATTGGCAGACTTCAGGATTGTCTTCCACAATCACCACATTCTGATCTTTGATTTGACGCAACACGTTTTAAAAATATAGGACGATAGAGTTTGGGCAAGGAGAATATGATTTGCAAGATTCTAATAAGATTAACTACTTGGGATTTCGATTTTTAATTCTTTTGAATCATCCACTTACGCCTCACATGCACAAAAAAGCCGGACTGTTTCCAGCCCGGCTTTTGAAGTGTTCCTTGTTAACAATAGGAACGGGCAGGATTAGTAGTCCATTCCGCCCATACCGCCCATGCCGCCATGGCCACCACCTGGTGCTGCGGGCTTTTCCTTCTCCGGCAACTCGGTCACGACACATTCGGTCGTGAGGAGCAAGCCGCTGATGGAAGCCGCGTTTTGCAGCGCCGTGCGGGTCACCTTGGTCGGGTCGACGACGCCGGCCTTGATCAGGTCGACATATTCGCCAGTCGCAACATTGTAACCTTCGTTACCT
>JABDGH010000021.1:168-35273 GCA_013286145.1 Verrucomicrobiota bacterium | reverse complement strand
CGGACACCAGCGCGGTAAAAACGGCCAGCAGCAAGATGGCGGACGCGCGGTTCATGCGACTGATGCCCCGGAATCGACTTGGCTGCGTTCACGCTTCAGCAGGTCGTCGATTGTTCTTTCGAGTGTCCATGCGTGTTGAAATGACGTCAGGTGCTGCAGCTTTTCAAGCACTGGTTGACGCTGGAGAATCTGGCCAAAATGTTTGCCGTAGCCCTTCTCGAAGGGCACAAATTCGATGGATGAGCTACTTCCAGCGCGTTTGATCACCAGCTTTGCCAGGTCGAGGATGGAGATTTCGTGGGAGTTTCCGACATTCACCGGTTGTCCCCAACCTGCGGGATTTCCGGCCAGAAGGTCGAGCGCGACAACGGTGTCCCGGACATCGCAAAAGGAGCGTGTCTGCGAGCCATCGCCGAAGACCGTGAGGGGGATTCCCGAAATGGCCTGCTTGATGAACCGGGGCAGGACGAACCCATAATTTCCCGACTGCCTCGGGCCCACTGCGTTGAAAAGGCGTGGGATGGCAATGGACATTCCATGAGCCTGCCCGTAGGCCGTGGCCTGGATTTCGTTGGTCAGCTTGCTGAGCGCATAGCCGAGCAGGGCGTTATTCTCAATCGGGAAGACGAGTTCAATTCCTTCACGGAGTTCCGAGGTGTGGACGTGTCCATAGACGGAAGAACTCGATGCGAGGACGAGCATCGGATGGTTTTTTGCGCGGGCGATGTATTCCAGAAGACGTTCAGTTCCCTGCACATTCACTCTGGTGACTTCAACCGGTTGTTGGAGCACCCGGAACATCCCCACGACTGCGGCCATGTGGTAAATGCGATCCGCGACTGCGATCTCCTGTTCCATTCCTTCCCATGTGAGGATGTCACCTTTCTCGAAACGGTAACGCGAATCCTTCAGGAATGGCGTGACATTTTGTTCGTTGCCGGTGCTGAGGTCATCCACGATCACGACGTTATCGCCGCGGTTCAGATGATATTCCGCCAAGTGGGAACCGATAAATCCGGCTCCGCCCGTGATAAAAATATTCATAAATGTTGGGGTTAAATGCGAAACCTTCTCAAATCCGAGATGGCAACAGGCCGCATATTGGCCATACCACCTCTTTCCGTCGAGATAATGTCGATATTAACGCCTAAGCATCCACCAATTCAAAACGCCAGTGTTTGCCGAGGGTGAGGGCTGCTTTTGGGGGAGGTTTGAAATTCAATGGGGTGAACACCCCATAGCAGCCGCAGAGCTTTCCGCGCATGATAACACCATTACTCCCAATGGTTTTGTGCTCACTTAAGACAAAGTTTGTACCGGGGGGAGAGAAGGGCCAGACAAAATCATGAACAGCGATCATCCAAACGGAAACGTAACAGACAACGAAACGCGAACAGAGCAAATGCTCCGGCGGGAAGAGGTTTTGCTGAAAGCCGGGGCTTTGCAGAATGCCATTTTCAATAGCGCTAACTTTTCCAGTATCGCCACCGATGAAAAAGGGGTGATTCAAATCTTCAATGTCGGCGCTGAGCGGATGTTGGGCTACACGGCCGCTGAAGTATTGAACAAGATCACGCCCGCCGAGATTTCCGATCCGCAGGAAGTCATCGCGCGCGCCAAAGCGTTGAGCGAAGAGTTGGGAACCACGATTGCGCCGGGATTCGAGGCCTTGGTCTTCAAGGCTTCGCGCGGGATCGAGGACGTTTATGAATTGACCTACATCCGCAAGGATGGCAGCCGCTTCCCGGCAGTCGTGTCGGTAACCGCGTTGCGCGACAATCAGGACGTAATCATCGGCTATTTGTTGATCGGCACCGATAATACCGCGCGCAAGCGAGCGGAGGAAGCCCTGCTGAAAGCGGGAGCCTTGCAGAACGCCATTTTCAATAGTGCCTATTTCTCATGCATCGCCACCGATGAGAAGGGCGTCATTCAATTGTTCAATGTCGGTGCCGAGCGGCTGTTTGGCTATACGTCCGCTGAAGTGGTGAACAAGATCACGCCAGCCGATCTTCACGATCCGCAGGAGGTGATCGTGCGAGCCAAGGCGTTGAGCCAGGAGCTTGGAACTGCGATAGCACCGGGATTTGAGGCCCTGGTTTTCAAGGCTTCACGCGGAATCGAGGACATTTACGAGTTGACCAAGATCCGCAAGGACGGAAGCCGTATTCCAGCGATCTTGTCGGTCACGGCGCTGCGCGACGGCCAGGGTGGAATCATCGGCTACCTGTTGATTGGTACCGATAACACGGCGCGCAAGCAGGTCGAAGCTGAGCAGAAAAAGCTCGATCAACGTCTGCGCGACCAGCAGTTTTACACGCGCTCCCTCATCGAATCCAATGTCGATGCGCTAATGACCACCGATCCAGTCGGCATCATCACCGACGTCAACAAGCAGATGGAGGCGCTCACCGGTTGCACGCGCGATGAGTTGATCGGTGCACCGTTCAAAAACTACTTCACCGACCCGGAGCGGGCTGAAGCGGGCATCAAGCTGGTGCTGAGCGAAAAGAAGGTCACTGACTACGAACTCACGGCGTGCGCCAGGGACGGGAACAAAACCGTGGTGTCTTACAATGCCACCACCTTCTACGACCGTGACCGGACGCTGCAAGGTGTATTCGCGGCCGCGCGCGACGTCACGGAACGCAAACGCTTCGAGCACGCGCTTCAGGAATCGAACGTTGAACTGGAGACCGCCAAGTCCACGGCGGAAAAAGCCAACCTCGCCAAATCGGATTTCCTATCGAGCATGAGTCATGAACTGCGCAGCCCGCTCAATGCGATTCTCGGCTTCGCACAGGTGATCGAATCAGGCTCCCCACCCCTGACCGTTCTCCAGGCAAAAAATATCGACCATATTCTAAAGGCAGGATGGTATCTGTTGAAGTTAATCAACGAAATCCTCGATCTCGCCGGGATCGAGTCTGGACAGATGTCACTCTCAAAGGAATTGGTGTCATTGTCCGATCTCATGTTGGAGTGTGAAGTCCTGATGGAGCCCTATTCGAAAAAACTTGGCATTCACATGACTTTTCCGCAATTGGACAACCCTCTTTTTGTCAAAGCCGACATGACACGCCTGAAGCAAATCGTCATCAACCTGCTTTCCAACGCAATCAAATATAACAAGGCTGGGGGGACGGTGGTCGTGGAGTGCACGGTGAGCGCAGCTAACCGCCTTCGCATCAGTGTCACGGATACCGGCGCGGGCTTGTCTCCAGAAAAGCTGGCGCAATTATTTCAGCCTTTCAATCGTCTCGGGCAGGAAACGAGCGGTGTGGCCGGCACGGGGATCGGCCTGGTGGTGACGAAGCGATTGGTCGAATTGATGGACGGCGTCCTCGGCGTCGAAAGCACCGTCGGCGTGGGGAGTGTGTTCTGGTGCGAATTCGATGCAATTACGGAAGCCCCAAGTGTTGTCCAGATAGACGAGGAGGAGACTTTTATCCCCTCTCCCTTATTGGTCGAAGGAGTGAGGCATACCCTGCTCTATGTCGAAGATAACCCGGCAAACATGAACCTGATCGAGCAACTTATTGAGCGACGCCCAGACATAAGACTACTGACGGCAGGAAGCGGAACTCTCGGCATCGAGCTCGCCCGCTCCAATCTGCCGCAGGTTATCCTGATGGACGTCAATCTGCCGGGTATCAGCGGTACCAAGGCCCTGCAAATTTTGCGCGAAGACCCGGCTACGGCGCACATTCCCGTTATTGCGCTTAGCGCGAATGCCATGCCTCGCGACATCGCGAAAGGCTTGGAGATGGGTTTTTTCAGTTATCTTACCAAGCCCATCAAAGTTAGAGAGTTTATGACCACGCTGAATGCGGCATTGGAATTTGCAGAAAAAACGGCTGATCCCATAACGGAGGGCATAAGCCGTGATTAGTCCATCAGAAATTCTTAAAGCCAGCATCCTAATCGTTGACGATCAAGAAGCCCATTCGTCCCTGCTGGAGCAAATACTGCGCGGCGCTGGTTACGTTTCCATCACGGTCACGAATGATCCACACGAGGTCTGCGAATTGTACCGCAAGAATCGTTATGCGCTGATCCTGCTCGACCTTCAGATGCCCGACCTGGATGGATTCCAAGTCATGGAGGGCCTGAAGGAAGTCGAAGCTGGCGGCTATCTTCCCGTTCTCGTGCTCACGGCTCAACCAAATCACAAGCTGCAAGCGCTGAAAGCCGGGGCGAAGGATTTCCTCAGCAAACCGTTCGATCTCACTGAGGTGGTGATGCGGGTTCACAACATGCTCGAAGTCCGCCTTCTGTACACGGAAGCTGAAAAACGGACGGAACAGGCTGAGAACCGAGAGCAGCTATTACGCGCCTCCGAGCTTAGTTATCGCAGGTTGTTCGAGGCGGCGAAGGATGGCATCCTGATCCTGGAAGTAGAGACGGGGCGCGTCACCGATGTGAACCCCTTCCTTCTCAAATTATTGGGGTTCTCTCGCAGTGAAATGATCGGCAAAACCGTCGGCGAGCTTAGCCCGTTCAAGGACATTGAACTCAATCAAGTAATGTTGGAGCGACTCCAGCAGCATGGATATGTTCGCTATGAAGACTTGCCCCTGGAAACGAGAGACGGTTGCAAGATTGCGGTTGAGTTTGTCAGCAATGTCTATCAAGCCGGCGACAAAAAAGTGATTCAATGCAACATCCGCGACATCACGGAACGCAAACGCGCGCAAGATGAAATCCACCGTCTCAACCATTTTCTCGAGCAACGTGTTGTCGATCGCACCGCGCAACTGCAAGACGCCAACAAGGAATTGGAGGCATTCAGTTATTCCGTTTCCCATGATTTACGCGCGCCGTTACGCCATGTCACGGGTTACGTGGAGCTATTGACAAAATGCCTCGGATCATCCCTTTCAAAAGAAGGTCTCCGTTATCTGACGACGATTTCAAAAGCGGCGGAACGAATGGGGGAGTTGATCGATGACCTGCTGGATTTTTCCCGGATCGGACGCACAGAATTGCGAAAGACGGATGTCAATCTCGACCAGTTGATCCAGGAAGCATTGAAAGATCTTCAAGTGGACACGAAGGAGCGAAATATCGTCTGGAAAATCCATCCGTTGCCACACGTACAGGCCGATCCTTCGCTGCTGCGAATGGTATTGGTTAATCTGATTTCCAATGCGGTGAAGTTCACCGGAACTCGCGTCGAGGCCAAAATCGAAATCGGTTGCAGTCCCAACAGAAGCGGCGAAACAGTGACCTTCATCTGCGACAACGGAGCCGGTTTCAATCCGGAATATACCGAAAAACTATTCGGCGTGTTTCAACGCCTGCATAGCGACAAAGAGTTCGAAGGCACGGGCATTGGCTTGGCCAACGTCCAGCGCATCATTCACCGACACGGTGGACGGGTATGGGCGGAAGGCGTTGTGGACAGGGGCGCAACATTTTATTTTTCACTCCCCAATCAAGGGGAGGAACAAATGCCATGATTAGTCCGTCAGAAATTCTTAAAGCCAGCATCCTGATCGTTGATGATCAAGAAGCCCATTCCTCCCTGCTGGAGCAAATACTGCGCGGCGCCGGTTATGTTTCCATCACGACCACGAATGACCCGCACGAGGTTTGCGAATTGTACCGCAAGAATCGTTATGCGTTGATTCTGCTCGACCTTCAGATGCCCGAAATGGATGGATTCCAAGTCATGGAAGGCCTGAAGGAAGTCGAAGCTGGTGGTTATCTTCCCGTTCTCGTGCTCACCGCTCAACCAAATCACAAGCTGCAAGCACTGAAAGCCGGGGCGAAGGATTTTCTCAGCAAACCGTTCGATCTTCCGGAGGTATTGATGCGGGTTCACAACTTGCTCGAAGTCCGCCTGCTGCACATGGAAGCTGAAAAACGGACGAAAGAGGCTGAGAATAGTGAACGGGAAATGCGGGCCTCCGAACTCAGTTATCGCCGGCTGTTCGAAGCGGCTCAGGACGGCATTCTGATTCTGGAAGTTGGGACGGGACGCATCACCGATGTGAATCCCTTTCTTTTTAAACTGTTGGGCTTTTCCAAGAGCGAAATGGTCGGCAAAACCGTCGGCGAACTTAGTCCGTTCAAGGACATTGGGTCCAATCAAGCCATGTTGGAGCGACTACAACAACACGGATATGCCCGCTACGAAGACCTGCCGATGGAAACCAAGGATGGCCGTAAAATAGCCGTTGAGTTTGTCAGCAATGTCTATCAAGTCGGTGATAAAAAAGTGATTCAATGCAACATCCGCGACATCACCGAGCGGAAGCAGGCGGAAAAGGAACGGCAGCGAGTGGGGCGGCAGATGGAGTTGCTGCTGGAATCGGCGGTGGAAGGGATTTATGGCGTCGATCTGGAAGGGCGATGCATGTTCATCAATCGCGCGGCGTGCGAGATATTGGGTTGCAAAGCTGAGCAAGTGCTGGGGAGGAACATGCATGACTTGAAGCATCATCATCGCAAGGATGGTTCGGTCTATCCGTTTGAACAGTGTCCGACTTTTCGGACACTTCGAAATAATGAGAGTTCTCATGTCGATGATGAGGTTTTTTGGAAGATGGACGGCACATCGTTCCCAGTTGAATACAGCTCGCGTCCCATTTTTCAAGGTGCGGTCGTCGCTGGCGCTGTTGTCACTTTTACCGATATTACCGAGAGAAAACGGGCAGAGGAAGTCCTGCGCGGCACGTCCAGTACAGAAAAGGGACGGCAGACGAAAAAAGCCTTTAGAGACTTGGCCGTGATTGTAGTCCTTTCAGTTTTTATTTTCGTCGCTTCCTATCGGTCAGGATTATCCAACGAGTCATTCAGCTATCTTGTGTCCCATGATAAAGGGGTTGGCACCTTTTTGGATGAGGCGATTTTCACGCTGGTGTTCGTCTGTCTCGCCCTGCTGGTCTTCTCCTATCGGCGATGGAAGGAGAGTCGGGCGGAGACTCTCTCGCAAACCCAGGTTACCAACGCTCTGGGCCTGTTGCATGGGGAGATGGAGACGCGGGTGCAGCAGCGGACGGCGGAGTTGGTCAACTCAAATGAGGCCCTCCAGAAGGAGTTTAGCGAGCGGAAACTGACAGAGGCGAGATTTCGCCGCCTGGTGGAGTCCAACGCTCAGGGGGTGATTTTTTGGAATACGAAGGGACAGGTCACCGTGGCCAATGATGCCTTCCTCCAACTCCTGCATTATTCCCGTGAAGACTTGGAGGCCAGACGCATTAACTGGCTGGCAATGACGCCACCGGACTATGCCCACCTTGACCGTCGGGCCATCGAGGAAATTGCCGCCAACGGGGTCTGCAAACCGTACGAAAAGGAATTTATCTGCAAGGATGGCTTGCGTGTGCCAGTCCTTCTTGGCGCGGCGTCTTTCCAGGACAACCCCGACGAAGGTGTTTGTTTTATCGTTGATCTTACTGAGCGAAAAAAACTCGAGAATCAATTTCTCCGGGCGCAACGCATGGAGAGCATTGGCACCCTGGCGGGCGGCATCGCGCACGATCTCAATAACATCCTGGCGCCGATCATGATGTCTATTGATATTCTCAAGCTCACGACCCAGGACCCTCAAAGCAAAACTATTTTGGAAACCATTGAGATCAGCGCCAAACGAGGCGCGGCTATCGTTCGGCAAGTACTTTCCTTTGCGCGTGGCATAGAAGGCGAAAGAACCGAAATCCAACCCAAACATTTGTTGAAGGATCTTGAAAGCATTATCAAGGATACTTTTCCGAAAGACATTCGGTTGCAATTCTCCATTCCTGAGGAGACATGGACGATTTTGGGCGATCCCACCCAGGTGCACCAGATCCTCCTGAACCTTTGCGTGAATGCCAGGGACGCGATGCCCAATGGGGGCAATCTAACCGTCAGCGTCCAAAACTCCGTTCTTGATGATCAGTACGTTTCGATGAATATCCAGGCCAAAGTCGGACGTTACGTCAACATAACCGTTACTGATTCGGGAACGGGAATGCCTCCCGGTATCGTCGATAAAATTTTCGAGCCTTTCTTCACGACCAAGGAAGTTAATAAAGGCACCGGCTTGGGTCTCTCAACGGTCATGGCCATTGTGAAGAGTCATGAGGGGGTCATCAATGTTTACAGTGAACCCGGTAAAGGCACGGTTTTCAATGTGTACCTGCCCGCGATGGAAATTTCCACCGAAGTGCAGAAAGAACTGTCGGAAGAAGCCAGCTTGCCAAGAGGAAATGGCGAGACGGTTTTGCTGGTCGACGATGAAGCGTCCATCCTCATCATCACGAGCCAAACGTTACAGGCCTTCGGCTACCGGGTTTTAACCGCCACAGACGGTGCGGAGGCCGTGGCCATTTATGCCCAGCACCCACATGAAATCGCCGTCGTTCTTACGGATATGATGATGCCGATCATGGACGGTTCGGCCACCATTCGTGCCCTGACGAAAATCGATCCCGCGATCAAAATCATTGCGGTGAGCGGTCTCAATGCGAATAGCGGCGTGGCTAAAGTGCCCGGGATTGGCGTTAAATATTTCCTCACGAAACCCTATACGGCGGGAACCTTGCTCAAGACCATACGAATGATTTTGGACGAAGTTTGACTAGGCATCCACCAATTCAAAACGCCAGCGTTTGCCGAGAGCGAGAGCGGCCTTTTCCAATGTGCCGAGAGTAATGGAAGGGTTGGATGGATCGAGAATGCGATTAATGGCAGCCCGGCTGGTGTGCATTCTTCTGGCCAGGGCAGACACGGTCAGTTTCTTTTCCTTCATGGCGGATTGCAGCTTCCAGGCGAGTATTTCCTTTTCAGCCTGGGCGACGACATTGCCGTAAATGCCCTGTTCCTTAAGGAAACTGTCAAAGCTGCTGCCTCTCCTGGGATTAGTCTTCTTTGCTGTGGCCATAGTCGTGTCTCCTTTTCTCCGCCAAGGCTAAAGCCTCTGGAGGAGTTTTTTGTGTCTTCTTAATAAATCCGTGCAGCAATACCATGTCATCTCCGTCCACGGTGAACAGCACTTCCCTCGCAATGGCTATCGGCTTTTTCCGTTCGCGCCATTTGGGGAAAATGCCCGGGGAGTTCCTG
Source organism: Verrucomicrobiota bacterium (assembly GCA_013286145.1). Lineage (GTDB taxonomy): Bacteria > Verrucomicrobiota > Verrucomicrobiia > Methylacidiphilales > UBA1321 > JABDGH01. The sequence continues at coordinate 26,222 of JABDGH010000021.1, read as the reverse complement.
CGGCATCAATAACTTCACGGACTTTTCGCGCAAGTTTTGCCGGAGAGAACGGTTTTTCCAGGAAATGTAATCCTTCATCAAGCACGCCGTGATGAGCCAGGGCATCGTTCGTATAGCCCGACATCAAGAGCACTTCAATATGAGGAGTTTGTTTTTTGATTTTTTCGTAAAGGTCTTTGCCGCTCATTTGCGGCATGATCACATCGGTCACCACCAGGTCAAATTCCGGATTCGTTTTCATCAATTCCAGCGCCTCAAACGCATTGTTCGATTTCTCAACCTGGTAACCGCAATCGCGGAGGATGATGACCGCAAGTTCCTGCACGGCCGGATCATCTTCCACCACAAGTATGGACTCCGTGCCTGTAGGCAGATCTTCTGAATCCAGGGTTGTGATCGACTCCGAAGTTGCATCGGTTCGCGGCAGATAAATTCTGAAAGTGGTGCCGAAATTTAGTTCGCTGTAAACGCGAATGTCTCCATTGCTCTGGCAAATGATGCCATAGCACGTTGCCAGCCCGAGACCGGTGCCTTTACCGAGATCCTTGGTGGTAAAGAACGGCTCGAATAAATGGGACTTTACCTCGTCCGTCATGCCCATGCCGTTATCGCTGATGGCAAGCATGACATATTCGCCAACTTCCAGGGTGCGATTGCGAAAGTGCGATTTCTGATCAACGGTGACGTTGCTGGTTGTAATCGTAAGCTTGCCACCGCGCGGCATCGCATCGCGCGCATTGATGGCCAGGTTCATGATGACTTGCTCGATTTGATTTGGATCGGTCTTAACGCGCCCCAGCGAGGGCTCGAAAATAGTGGATAAGGTAATATCCTCCCCGATCAACCGCCGCAGCATTTTATCCATGCCATGGACAACTTCGTTGAGTTGCAACACGCGCGGCTGAAGCACCTGCTTTCGGCTGAAAGCCAATAGTTGACTGGTCAGGGATGCGCCACGTTCGGATGCTTTTTGAATTTCCTCGATGTTCTTGAGAATGGGGAGCACTTCCTCTTTCTTGAGCAGGGCCATGGCGCAGTAACCCTCAATGACCGTAAGCAAATTATTAAAGTCGTGCGCCACTCCACCCGCCAACCGGCCAACAGCTTCCATTTTTTGCGATTGCCTCAATTGTTCCTCACTGCGGTGAAGAGCTTCCTCCGCACGCTTGGCTTCCGTGATGTCCTGGACGATTCCGTACATTTTGATCGCTTCGCCCTTATCGTTTACGAGAATTTCTCCACGCCCCTGCAAGACCCGTTCGGTGCGGTCGGGCAGGATCGCACGATGAACACAAGTGAACGGCTGATGAGTCCGCAATGATTCGGCCATGATTTTATTGACCTGCGGCAGATCGTCAGGATGGATGCGTTCCAAGCAGTTCTCCATGGGCACCCCATTCTCTTCCGGTGTGCGTCCGTATAATCGCTGCGTTTCCTCGGACCAAGTGACTTTATTTTTCACAAGATCCCATTCCCAGCTTCCCAGGTGGGCGATTTGCTGTGCCTGCGCCAATTGAGCCTGGTTTTTTAGGAGTTTATCTTCCGTTTGACGCCGCTCCATATTTTCCTGCGTCAATTCCATCGTGCGTTCTGCCACCGTGCGCTCAATGCTTTCATTCAGGGCCTCCAACTTTGCCTGTCGCTCCGCCACGAGATGCATCTCGTTCAGGCTTGTGCGGATGGAAATAATCAAAAATGTGACCTCAAACATCACCCATCCTGCATGCTCCAGCGATCTCCAAATTGAGGCATAAAGCACGCCATAGACGGATTGTGGCCAGAAAACTCCCCGAAGCAGATGATCCACGTAAACGACAACCGAAGCGGAGATTAGGACTCTCCAATCCCGATAAAATGCCAGAATGGCGAGCGAACCAAACACATGAAAATGCGTTTCGATTCGCCCCCCGGTCAAATGAATCAGCAGCGCCGACATCAGCATTTGTCCGATGGCAATGGCGTGACGCGTTAATGTTTTTCCCGGGTGTGTTAGCGCCAGCAGCACAGGCACACTCGTGATTAATCCCCCGAGAACTATCGCCAACCAGACGTGCGGGTGAATCTGGCTGTTCACGCCCGCCCATGTTCGCGGCGAAAGCCAAAGCGTCAGGCCGATGGCGAAAAACCATTGGCAAATCATCAGCCAGAAGAAAAGCCGGTCAGTATGCCGAATGATATTTTGCTGCTGTTCTTTAAAAAGTTCGGCCGTGCGCCTTGAAACCGTATCAGCAGCGGCAAAGACTTTTGACGCTGAAGAATTCATTTGACCGTTCCTGGTTGTGGGCAAGTTTTGCTCAACAGAGAACACCCGTAAACCGGTGTTTGCTTCAGGCTTGTGTTTTGTCCATTCACCAGCGAGACAACTACACTTTCGCCTGCATTATCTCCCGCATGACCACGGCTGTCCGTAATGCCCCCCTTAAAGAGTATCTGTCCGCGTGGGTCATAAAGAAGGATATAACCGGAAGTTTCCGCTCCAAACTTGCGAGCCAGGGCACCGTCGATGTCGTCTTGCACGGTGACGTCCGGAATGGCTGCCGCGCTTCGCCATAAATCCGTCCGAGTCCAATCATTGGAAAACTGGCTGGGCTTTAAAAACAACACATATGCCGTGACTCGCCCACGACATTGAGCCATCAGACGGTTAAATTCTTCCATGCTGGCCTGCGTGCAGGGGCATTGAGGATGAGCGAACATCAGGAGCGTGTCCCGGTTGTGATCCAACGCTATTTGAGTTTTTGAAGGCCAGTGTTCCGGCGTTGTACCGACAGAACCGCAAGTATTCTGGTAGTTCAACATCACGGCAATTCCTGCGCCGACGGTAAGCAGCCATAATGCGCAAAAACTAATTCGTAAAAAAGATGTATTTATCATCAGTGGATAACGAGGTAAGTGGGACGTACCATGGGCATCTGGATTTGATAAATTGGAAACTACGTAATTTATAAAGATGGGTAATTCTTATACAAGAAATATAGCATTGTAATAATATCCAGTGACTCAAATTTGAAAAAACTTTATTGATAGATACATGCCTATTCCAATCCGTGTATGCAGCGCAGATGCCACTCATCATATTGAATTTCAATAACTTACATATTAATATTCAAGGTCGAGAGGCCAATTCCAAGTCATTTGGCAGACTTCCATGAAAAGAATCGACCTCTTTGAACCACCTGATCAGGTGGTTCCAATTCTCATGTCTTAGGGTAGCCCCTGCCTGGACTTGCTTTTTTCGATGAGCGTGTCGAGCAGCCTGGAGAACCGGGCTGATTTCATGGGAAGATCGACCGGCTTGTTGTTAAACAGGGAAAGCGTCAGGGCGTTGGCCAATTCAAGGGAGTGAATGCCTTCTTCGCCGGGCGCGATGAGGGGAACTCCCCTGGTAATGGTGTCGATAAAATTTTGGAAAATACCGGCATGCTGTGAACCGGCATCCTGGAATACCTGGGTTTGTTCCTCGAAGTCAGGCTTGGCAAATTTTTCCTCGGTGGTCCGGTTAAATTCACTGGCCGGTATTTTATTTTTTAAAAAGCGGAGGGTGCGTCCATCGAGAATCAAGAGCCCGTTATCTGCCGCAATCTCCAGCCGATTGACTCCGGGCGCTTCACCCGTGGTGGTAACGAACACACCGGTCGCGCCATTGGCATATTCGAGAATGGCGGTGACATCATCCTCCACTTCGATGTCATGATACCGACCCGGTTTCCCGACAGCGCGCACACGGCTGGGCATGCCGAAAAGCCATTGCCAAAGATCTAACTGGTGGGGAGCCTGGTTGAGAAGAATCCCTCCACCTTCGCCCGCCCAAGTGCCGCGCCAACTGCCCGATTTGTAGTAGGCCTCGGATCGGAACCAGTCCGTAATAGTCCACTGGATGCGCTGGATGGGGCCGCTGGTGCCATCATCGATCCATTCGCGGACCTGGCGATAAAGGGGGTCGGTGCGCTGATTGAACATGATGGCGAAGACGCTCCTGGATTTTCGGTGGGCCTTGATGATTTTTTCCGCGTCTGATTTTCTGACGGTGAGCGGTTTTTCCACCAGGACATGCAGACCCGCCTTCAAAGCAGTGATGCTCAGCGGCGTGTGTGAGAAATGTGGCGTGACAATTACCACCGCATCCACGGTGCCCGAATGAATCATCGCGTTGGCATCTTCAAATCGGGCGACATGAGGCCAAGGATCGAGATTGGCGGGAATCGTATCGCTGACCGCCGCCAGATGCGCGCCCAGAATTTTGCCATCCTGGAACTGTCGCGCATGAATCCCTCCCATGTTGCCGAGACCGATGACGCCGACGCGAATGCCTTTTGAGGAGTTATCCATATTCTATAAGTGGGATCGAATCGCCGGAAGGTGGATCTTATTTCTTGAAGATAAGATCGAACAACCACTCAACCCAGCTTGATCTCGAATTTTCGTCATCACCGGTTGACTGGTCTTGGGCCGTGGTATCTGGAGGCGGCATATACGATGGCCCCTGAGCATCTTCCGAGCCGCCAACCACCTGAGTCACACGTCCCTTCTCAACAGTCACGCGCAACTCCGGCAATTTGGGATCATCACTCTTGTAAATAAAAACGTGGGGCCACCCATTTACCAAGTGGGATCCATGATAGGAATTACTTTTTATTGTTTCTTCGAATACATATTGAGGTTCTTCGTTCGTGTAAGCCTGCCAGGGTAAAGTATGGAGATCAGCCTCCAGCATTCCTTCCTTGATCATCCCTTTCGGTGGGGGATAACTCACCTGTAGTACGAGATCTCTCACCGGATAAGGATGGTATTCCTCGGATGTTCGCATGATCTTGACGCAGGTGATCTTGCGGTGGTCATCAGAATCAAAATAACTCAGGTTCATTTCCAAGTCTTCATTCGGTAATTCCCGCGCCACAACCACCTCCGTAGTGGCATCAGAAGATGCGAGACTGTAAAATGCCCTGTTGGCCCAGTGTCCATTAAGTCGAAAAAGCTTTTGTTGCCGATAGTAGCTGATGGAAGTCTTAAAAACGGTAATCTGGCCGATGCTCTCATCGTCGTAATCCCTCCACCAACCTATCACGCCAGCCGAAACACCGAATGGATGGATCAGTGCATACATCGCAATCAGGACAAAAACCACAAAAACGGCCATGAAAAAGAGGATGTATTTGATCATGGATGTCGGTTGGTTACTGGCTGCCATAATCGGAGATATCGGCGTAAAATCTCCGCCCCGGCAACGAGGCGTTGATTTCCAGGTACTTTTTATCGCGCCAGACGACAAAGACCATCTTGGGGGTGTCCGTAAGTGAGCGAACAAAAACATATTGCATCTCTGATTTTATTTCGTAGCCGTCGAGTGCCACAATGATGTCGTTTTTGAGTAACCCGGCTGGCTTTAATTGTGGAGAATCGCTGGTAATTTGGCAGCCCGCTTCGGGTTTTTCTTTTTGCGAATAAGAAATGAACTCAATCCGGTTCAAGCCATTCGGGAAAAATTTTCGCTCAAGTTCGGAGTGCTTATCAGGGAAATGACTTCCGTATTGAGCATAGAGCGCGACGAGGTCATCGTCATCGCCGTAGCGCTCCTTGATCTCCTGCCCAATTGACTCGGCCTGATCCAATTTGTCTTGCTTCTCCAGGACATGCATCTGGGTTTCCATGCCCCTTTGTGAACCTGTATCCGCCGCTTTCTGGGCTACCTGGATAGCTTCATCCGTTTTGCCGTGAACTAGATCATAGTCGACCAGATCCCCGACCGCATTTGACATGGCAACCTGGTCATATCCCCCAGCCACGCCCTTGCGATCCATTTCTGCTGCTTCGTCGAACTTACCTTCCTGGCGAAGAAGGTAGGCCAGCCCAAAATAGCCGTCGGGATCCAGTGCGGCATGACGACGCCAAATCATCTCATGCGTTGCATCATCGATATATTGGCGATAAAGACGCTCCATTTCGCTGATTGGCCTCATGTTATAATCAAGAAACGAGCCCACCACGGGCAACAACTTCTCCACCGGCACATGATCGACCACTAAATCATATTGATCCGGTGCCAACTTGAGTAATTTTTGCTCAAGAGCTGCCGGACCATGCGGTTGGTCTGCTTGCATCCTGGCGTTTAATGGCTTGCTTAGTTTCTGGAATGCACCCCCCTGCTCATCGATAGGAAGTTCCTTGACCTTTCGATCGATTTCGTTGAATTCGGCGGTATAATCTTTTCGTCCAATCGAGTTTATAAATCCCAAGCGTAAATTCACGCGATAGACTGTTCCAAAAGGAACACCCCGGGCATAGAATGAATTTGCCAGGTGATGGCCGGGTAAATCGCGAACCAGGAACGAGGGGACTTCCCAAACCAGCCATGTCTTCTTTTGTGCGCTCCACACATCATACTGGCGTCTCCTCATCTCTTGAGACAAAGGTTCCGTTCCCTTCCAAAGCAAATCATATTGCGGCACACCACGATAAAGGGAATCCATTTTGGCACGAAAAACTTCGGCATCTTCGGGAAGGCCCAGGAGCTGATTCATCCAATAGTAAGTCTGTAGCATGACATTAAAAAGATGCCTGCGAGTCGCAGCTTTGAAAGTGCCCCGTCCGATCACCTGAACAAGGATCTTCCCCTTATCATCCTTGGTAATAGTCCCATTTTCACGTTCTGAGAAAGTTGCCGCAATATTTTGCTCGTTAACCGGATCTCCCCCTTCGATTTTCAGTACATCATTCATTTCCTTCAATTCCAGGATGATGTTATTTTCGGTAAAGCGGTGTCCATTTTCCACTGAGAATCCCAAGGGGGATACCAGCACCGCGCGACCCCAGTCGGATATATTCCAATCCGGACTGTTCTGATTGATTTCTGCATCGGGATCGCGTGAGGGATCGAAAAGAATGCCTTCAAGACGATGCGTGGCAGTTGACGCTCTCAGATCGTTGTTCAGCACCTGGAACCAGGCTATTTTGACCAATAACGGGGAATCTGAAGTTACCTTGGTTACCCGCCAATCCTGCTTGGCCACCAAGCGCAGGGCCGTAATCCACGGTTTGGCCGATAGGGGACAATCGGTTCGTGCCGAAAGCTTATCGAGAGATGCCAATGCATCGAGTTCCCGTCCCGCCAACGTTCGCAGGGCAGAATCTGCAATCAATCCTGGCCATGTTTCCGGCTGGTTGCCTCGCAATGCCTTTGCCATGGCCAGATGCGCCGTTGCACGGCTCAGCAGACTGCGTTCATCGTTGAAAAAACCTGCATTTTCACGCAATGCCATTGCAGTTAACGCAAGGGCTGCTGCCTCATGATCCTGCCATGACGCTGGTGTCTGTTGTAGATTGGCGGAAAGCCGAATATCCTCCGTCGCCAGCGTATGCCCGGTCAGATCCTGCAAACGGGTGAGAATGTCGGTCGAATCCCCACTTGATTGGCTCGCCGCCTTGCCCAAAAGTTTCCGGGCCAACTCCGCATAACCTTGCGCATCCCATGCAAAAGCCGGCTTCAAATCGGCGGTTATCGTCGCATTTTCTTCATCATCAAATCCGCTTATTTCAATATGAACCTGTGGCTTGTCTGGATCGACTTGCGCCTTGACTTTAAAATCGGGAAGCTGCCCGCCTGGATGCAGAATAATAAAAGCCATCCCCGCTATTTCACGACCGATGCCTGCCGCAAGCCAGTTGTCCTCGGTCTGGTAACCCTCTGGATCAACGAGGAAGGACGTGTTGTTACGGATCGAGTCGTTGAGCTTGGTCTGTTGCGCCTGATCATCGGCCACGGCTTTGTCCTGAGCCGCTTCAACGGATTTGTGCAACTTTTGCTCGATTTCTTCCCGATGACTAAAAAAATAATATTCTAAATAGAGTCTAACCCCCACATATCCGATGAAAACGATAACCGCCAGGATAATAGTCCCCCCCGCCAGGATTAGAAACTTTTTCATATCGACATATACAGTCGTTAACGGCACTCAAGTATGAGCCATCATGTGAATTGGTCAATCTCTGCGACGTTGTCACAGAGGCGTTCGTGGCTAACGAATCCATGAGGGAACGACCTCCGCTTTCCCCTCTACCTGTTAACCAACGACAAGGCGTCAGCCTTCTTTTTCGCAATTAACCATCCACGGAATGCCGAACTGATCGACCAGCATGCCGAAGCGGTGCGCCCAAAAGGTCTCCTCGATCGGCATGGTAATCTTTCCTTTTTCCGAGAGTGCCTTGAAGACTTTCTCCGCTTCTTCCGGAGTCTCAATGCCGAGTGTCACGGAGAAACCCTTGGGTTCGTTGTAGCGTCCACACGGAGCATCGGAACCCATCAAAACTTTGTCACCCACCAGAAGGCGAGTATGCATGACCTTGCCCTTCAACTCGGCCGGTGTTTCGTTTGCCATCGGCGATTCCCCGTAGGTCATCGTAAAGGCGATTTTGCCACCAAGGCACTTCTCGTAAAATTTGAATGCAGCTTCGCATTGGCCGTTGAACTGAAGATAAGGATTTAATTGCATGATTGGTTCCTGGTTTGAATTTATGCCGGATGCGTTCTCGCGAACCATTCCGGCAAGATCATATCTTAGCCGACACGAGTCCCTAATACCACTCGATTCATGTTACGAATCGATGCCAGGCAGCTCTTGTTCGGATGACTGCCGATCTCCATTCCAAGGTGCGCGGTTGAAAAAACTCACCAAACTTCATATGGGGTGAACACCCCATGGCGCATGCAGAGCTTCCCTACTTATTGTATCAACCGTGAAGCCCAAAGATTCGTTAGTAGCAATAGCAGAGCACCAACTACCACTGGCTGAGAATTCAAACCACATCGTGGCTCGTAAGGAAGACGAGCATCAAGACGCGAACGTGCCCGGCCATGACACGCGGCTTGAAGATGCTGACACGCGAACCGATCAAGCCAATACCCGAACGAAGCAAGCTAATACACGAACCGATCAAGCCAACACGCGAACAAAAGAAGCCGAGGCCAGGACGGATGAGGCCAATGCCAGGACTGACCTGGCGGATGTGCGGACGACACAAGCCAATACACGCACGGATCAAGCCAATACTCGGACGGAACAGGCCGAGGCCCGGAGCGTGGAGGCGTTAAAAGCGTCCGGACTTCTTTACCGGCGGCTCTTTGAAACAGCACAGGACGGCATCCTCATTCTTGATGCCGACACCGCGCAAGTGGTCGATGCCAATCCGTTCATGAAGGAGTTGCTCGGCTATTCGCAGGAGGAATTTCTGGGTAAAAAATTGTGGGAAATCGGCCCCTTCAAGGGCACTGATGCTTCCAAGATCGCTTTCGCCGAATTGCAACACACGGACCGTATCCGCTACGAAGGCCTGCCCCTGGAGACGAAGGAAGGTCTGCGAGTCGAGGTCGAATTCATCAGCAACGCCTATCTGGTGGATCATAAAAAACTCATCCAATGCAACATCCGCAACATCACGGAGCGCAAACGGGCGGAAGCCGAAATCCTGCGTCTCAACGAGACTCTCGAGCAACGCGTCAACGAACGCACGGCGCAATTGCAGGAAGCCAACAAGGAGTTGCAGGCGTTCAGCTATTCCGTCTCCCACGATTTGCGCGCGCCATTGCGGCATATCCTGGGTTTTGTGGCCCAAATGCAAAAAAACGCCGGGCCATCACTTTCGGAAGAAAATCTCGAGAACCTGACGACGATTTCCCAGGCGGCGGCACGGATGGGAAATTTGATTGATGACCTGCTGGCCTTCTCACGCGTCGGGCGTGCGGAATTACAAAAGACGGAAGTCGATCTCGACAAGCTGATCCAGGAGACGCTGAAAGATATTCAAGTGGACACGAAAGAGCGAAACATCGTGTGGGACATCCAGCCGCTGCCAGTTGTGCGGGCCGATCGTTCCTTATTGCGCATGGTGCTGGTCAACCTGGTTTCCAATGCGGTGAAGTTCACCAGTGGTCGCGCCGAGGCTAAAATTGAAATCGGTTGCGCTCCCGATGAAAACGGCGAAACCGTGATCTTCATTCGCGACAACGGCGCGGGTTTCAATTCGAAATACATCAAGAAACTATTCGGCGTGTTTCAGCGCCTGCACAGCCACGACGAGTTTGAGGGCACGGGCATCGGGCTGGCGAATGTCCAGCGCATCATTCACCGGCACGGTGGCCGGGTGTGGGCGGAAGGCGTCGTGGACAACGGCGCAACATTCTACTTTTCAATCCCAAAACTAACATAAAAACAAATGAACCTAAGACATATCCTGATTGCAGAAGACGATCCACGTGACGCAAAACTAACCATGGCCGCGTTGGAAGAGTATAACCTAGCCAACAAGATTTTCATCGTCCACGACGGCGAACAGGCGCTCGATTATCTTTATTGCCGGGAAAAATTCGAAGGGCGTACGGGCGGTAATCCCGTTGCGGTGCTGCTTGATCTCAAGATGCCGAAGGTCGATGGGCTGGAAGTATTGAAGGTCATCAAGTCCGACAAAAGCCTGAAGACCATACCCATCGTGGTGCTTTCCTCCTCACGCGAGACACCCGACTTGGTCGAGTGTTACGAGCACGGCGTCAACGCCTACGTGGTAAAGCCCGTCGATTTTGGCGAATTTGCAAAAGCAGTCAAACAGCTCGGCATTTTTTGGGCGGCAGTTAACGAACCGCCACCAGACACAGGAAAAGACGAGACTTTGATTTAAGCTGCTGAGATCGTTTCTCCGGGAAGAAAGGGATCAAAAAATGAAATTTCCGCTCCACATCCTGCACTTGGAAGATGATGTAAACGATGCGGCACTTATTCAAGCTACCCTGAAAGACGAGGGTATCACGTGTACGACCAACCGCGTGCAAACCCATGATGATTTTGTGGCGGCACTCGAACATGGTGGCATTGATTTGATCCTTTCTGATTTTTCATTGCCCTCATTTGACGGGTTGTCGGCTTTGAAAATCGCCCATACCGAGCGGCCCGACCTGCCCCTTATCTTTGTGTCCGGGACACTGGGTGAGGAACTGGCGATTGAGTCGCTCCAGAACGGTGCGACCGATTATGTCCTGAAGGGACGTCTCGCCCGGCTTGGTCCGGCGGTGCGCCGTGCGATGCAGGAAGTCGAGGTACGAGCCGAACGCCAGCGTCTGGAGGCGCAATTTATCGAAGGGCAAAAAATGGACGTGATCGGCCAGCTCGCTGGCGGCGTGGCCCATGACTTTAATAATATTCTCGGGGTCATCCTGGCTTACAGCGAATTGATCTCGTCAGAACTTGACCCGGACAGTCTGCTGCGAACCTATACCGAGGAGATCCGGTGCGCGACGGAACGCGCTACGGGGTTGACACGGCAACTGCTCATCTTCAGCAGCAAACAAACGGTGCAATCGGTCGTGCTTGACCTCAATGACGTGGTGCATGACCTCGACAAAATGTTGCGACGGCTCATCGACGCGAACATCGAAATGACGCTTGTTCCAGAAAAACAAATCGGACGCATCAAGGCCGACCCCGGCTATGTCGGACAAGTGCTGATGAATATGGCCGTCAATGCCCGCGATGCTATGCCCCACGGCGGCAAACTCACCATCGCCACCGCCAATGTCACTCTTGATGAAAACTACGTATCCACGCATACGGGCACAATTCCCGGCAATTACGTGATGCTCAGTGTCAGCGACACGGGAACCGGGATGACCGACAAAGTCAAAGCGCATTTATTTGAAGCATTTTTCACCACGAAACCCCCGGGCAAGGGCACCGGTTTGGGCCTGACAACCTGCCAGACCATCGTTCAACTATCTGGCGGTCATATCGATGTTTGCAGTGAGATTGACAGAGGCACGACCTTTAAGATTTATTTTCCACGGATTGAGCAGCCGCTTGATATTGCGGCAAAACCAATCGAAACCGGGGCACTGCCACGCGGGACGGAAATGGTGTTGGTTGTCGAGGATGAGCCGTCCGTACGGCACATGGCTTGCGCCGTGTTGGAAACACAGGGCTACAATGTGTTGCGCGCAAATAACGGCCAGGAAGGGCTGCGCATGGTTCGTGATCTCAAGGGAAAGCCCCTTGATTTGGTAATCACCGATGTCATCATGCCCCTGATGGGCGGCAAGGAGATGGCGGAGGCGCTGAAAGCAGCTTATCCCGATCTCAAAATCCTTTTCACGTCAGGTTACACGCCCGACGCCATTACCCACGAGGGAGTACTCCATCCAGGAGTTGAATTTCTGCCCAAACCTTATGCCATCGCAACGCTTGTCCACAAAGTGCGCGAGATGCTGGATGCGCCGCAGGCTAAGCCAGCGTAGGAATAAACTTAAACAACTGTCCGGGACGCTCCATTGCTTGCCTCTGTCTGATCATCCGGTCAAACTGATGCGCGTGAGTGAACTTGAAAAGAAGCCATTCACCGGCTTGATCCGCTGGGGAATTCTCGGTTGCGGCGATGTCACGGAAAGAAAAAGCGGCCCTGCACTGCGTAAAATAACAGGAAGCACGCTGAAAGCCGTCATGCGACGCGATGCAGAAAAGGCCCGCGATTATGCGCAGAGACATGGCGTGCCTCGATGGTATGGAACCGCCTCCGAGTTGCTGGCCGATCCTGAAGTCGATGCCGTGTACGTCGCAAGCCCTCCCGGTGCTCATCTTGAATTGGGGCGACTGTCCGCCCAGGCCGGGAAACCCTGCTATGTGGAAAAGCCGATGGGTTCTTCCTCCTCCGATGCGCAGGAACTTATTGAAGCTTTTGAGCAGGCAGGTTTACCCCTTTTTCCCGCTTATTACCGCCGGGGGCTTCGAAAATTCAGGAAAGTCGGGGAGCTTTTGTCCGAGGGCATCCTGGGAAAAGTGGAAAGCGTTCATTATAGCTTCGCTTCCAACCAGCAATTGCAATCGACGGACTGGCGGCTCGATCCGCTCATTTCCGGAGGCGGCCTTTTTATTGATTTGGGAAGTCACGTCCTCGACTTGTTCGATTTTTGGTTTGGAGTCCTTGAGTTGAAATCATGCGTCGCGGGGAACAGAAGCGGTCAGGGTGAAGTGGCCGATTATGCCCAGGCCTGCCTGACGGCACCGGGACAACCCCAGATTGAACTGGATTTCAATTTCTCCAATGCAGGTGAGCGCCAGGATCGCATGCATATCCAGGGAGAAAAAGGGTCGCTTTCTTTTGGCGTTTTTAATCTGGATCCACTGAAATGGGAGAAAAGCGGGGATACCTCGATGACACTCCTATCGGACGATAATTTTTTTAGCGAACACGTGCAGCAGGGTCTCCTGGAAAACGTGGTGGAATGTTTGCTGGGAAAATCCCAAGCCTGGGCCACTCCTCAAGCTGCTCTGTGCACGTGGAAGCTGATGGAGCGCATTTTGAAAAACAAGGGACAAGTCCTTTAGGACTTATCCACCTCTATTTTTTGCGCAGAGAATCGACCGGGGATATGTTTCCATGTCCAGCCCCCCGTTTTCTAAAAGCACGAGGGCTTTCGCCGATGTTTTTCTTGAAACGCACAGAGAAGTAAAGGGGATCGTCATACCCCACTTCTGAAGCGATTTCGCCGATGGTTTGATGCGAAATATCCAATAGATCCTGCGCGCGTCGCATGCGTAATTTTTCCTGAAATGTTCGAGGCGAGTCGTAGCCATGCCTGCGAAAAAGGTACCGCAGATGCGCCGCCGACACCCCGGCTGCATGAGCCACGTTCTCATCCGAAAAAGATTCGCCCAGATGGGTGGAAAGGAACTCCATCGCTTTTTGGATACGCGAATCAATTTGCGAGGAAATCTGCAGAGGATTAATCGAATCACACCAAAGCAAAACCTCTTCAAGCGCATTCATGCCCAACATCTCATTCCTCGGCTGTAAACTCACATAAAATCGAACCATATCTTGAAGCCGATCCGTCACCCGCCGCCGCAACTTCGCATCGGTAAGCTCCAGCTTCATCAAGCCCGGGGCAATTTCAGGCCAATGCAAACATGAGAACCATTCCGGCCTTGGAACAAAATGTGCCACGAGATAACCCCACTTTCCAAACCGGTAATTCTGAAGAACTCCGGGACGATAAATCATGATATCCCCAGCCTTGCTCTGAAATTTTCCACCTTCAACTTGATAAACTCCTGATCCTCGTAGCGTACATATAAGAAGCCATTCTCTAGTTCCGTGAGGGCGAAAGGTATGCCGGGTGGAGATATTTTTAAAATAGGCCGCTGTGAGAGTGAGCACCTGTGGGCAATACGAAATGGCTCCGGAAGGAATTTTCAATCCTCGTGGATTACATATTTTTCCTCGGAACGTCAATTGCAATTATTTTTGATATTGGATACTTTGACGCTCCCTTCAGTCCTCGTTTTCCTGAAAGGCTCCAAACCGAAAAACAAATCCACAGTCCGTAAAAAAGTCATCTCTGCAAAAACCATAAAAAAACATGACAACAAAACCCGCCTCCACCGTCGTTCGGGAACAAATCGTTTCGATTTGCTCCTGGTTACCAAAATGTTTGTTACCCGTTATTCTGTTAGTTCTTTCGCTGACCCAAGCTCAAGCCCTGACCACACTGTTTGGATCGGGCACTGGGAATCTCGATTTGGAAAGCATGTCCCAGATTGGTGTGTCATCCGGAGACACGGTCATAATCAAAACAGGCACCTATGGAGGAACAATCAAGTTCAAGAACCTGACCGGCCTCACCATCGTTCCAGCAACCGGGGGTGTTACCATCACCAATACCGTAACGATCGGCGCCGATATCAACGTCACGTTTGACGGCACCGTTCTGTCAGGGGTGACGTATGGCTTCACCTGCACAGGAACGCATTCCGTTTTCACAGATTCCTCCACCAGCCCCAATGTTCAGAATATTACCATCAAGGGTTTCCTCTTCGATCATTGCGGATCTGCGATTGAAGGTGCAGGCAATTATATTACCTATACGGGAACGCCCGCCACGACGCAGTTTTATAATGTAACACTTGATACGGCCAAGGTTCTCGGCGGGAGCAATATTTTTGATGGAACTTATGACAGCCCGATAACCTATCACAACGTCACCATCGGCCTTACCTGTAAAAACATTATCAGTATTCGCGATGGCACCAGGAACGAAATTCAGGTAAGAGGCTGCTCGAACTATAATTTTCTCTTCGATAATTGGAATGTCTCGGGAACTACCGACCTCACCGGTGGTGATTCCGGCATTTTGATGATTTCCGCTGGTAACGGTACCGTCCGGAATTTCATCCGTGTTGGCGGTTGGGGCTATATCTCCCGGATGTGGAATACCAGTATTAGCACCATCGCTGATTCTTATTTTTATAATATCATCGATTATTCTTCGATCCACTATGGCGGCATCGATTCACGAATGGATACGGCCCTCCTGGCTGAAACAGCCACGATACCGGTTTATGGCGGCAACAACCATATCCTGAATTGGACCTGCGGCGACAAGTATGACGTGTCTAATAGCTACATCACTCCACTCTTGGTTTTGGGCACCATGGTTGGCAATGACGGCCATGAATATACTACTGATCTGGAAAATTGTTTTGCTTACCAGAACATCATCCATGACAACAATACGCACGGGTCTCTTTATGAGGATAACAGTAATCCGCATGCCACCCTCAATGCGTCCAATAATGTAAATATTAATGGCGGACTGCAGGGGACGGGTTATCAGGGTGGAGCCTTACCCGCAGGTTACCTGCTTGACTTGGTATCGTTCTATCCCAGCTCGGGGGGATCCCTGATCGGGGTGGGTACAACCCTCACGCAGACAGCGACCGATATTTATGGTCGCTCCAGGCCCTCTGGCAGTTACGATATCGGAGCGGTGCAGCACGATAACGTGCAGCCCACGGTAGCGATCACCTCGCCGACCAGCGGTTCGACCTACAGCACCACAGGCACAACCATCAACCTCGGCGGCACAGCCAGCGACGACGTTGGAGTGACCTCGGTGACATGGAGCAACAGCGCCGGTGGAAGCGGCACGGCATCCGGAACAGCGAGCTGGACGGCCAACGGCATCGCGCTCACGACAGGTGCCAATGTGATTACGGTGAATTCGTATGATGCATTTGGAAACAAAAACGCGGGAACGGTTACCCTGACGGTGACCGTCTCCACTGCCAGCGTCTTCAGCCAGAACTTCAGTAGTTCCACGACCTTGAGCAATTACATTAATCTCTCAAGTCCCACGACGGGGCAGTTTAACGCAATTCAGGCGCAATCGTGCGGAGGTACATGGTCGATCAACGGCAGCAATCAACTTCAGATCGTGCGCATCGGTGCCAGTACCAATGCAAGCGCCAGCTTTAATCGCACAACTGACTTGGCGGGTCCGCCTACGGTGCTACAGGTCAGCTTCGACCTGGGAGTGACCGTTAATCAGGCCTTGGCCAGCATCATGACGTTTCAGGTGAATCACCTGCATACGGTCCAGTATGGCGGTGCCAACGGCGTTGATCAGTTCGCCAGCCTTAACGTGGACGGTGCCGGTGCCAATAAGATCAAGTTCGACGTCGGGGGCAGCCAATCGACCACCGCCTACTCGGCGAATGGAACGATCAACACCATCAACTGGTATCTCAACAAATCGGGATCGACCCAGAGTTACCATGGACCGGATGGAAGCAGTCAGTCACTCAACAATGCCTCGACCTCGCTATGGGTGGGCAATACCAAGTTGTTCGACAATTCGGCTGCTACCAACGGATCGACCAGTACCATGGGCGACTTCATTGGCTACTTCACGAAAACGGATACAGCCACCTACCTGATCGACAATATCGTCATCAACAGCGCCTTGCCGTAAATTTGGGGTCATTGATTGGGGAAGTAAACAACCACCGCCCGTGAGGGCGGTGATTGTTTTGTTTATACCCTTCGAGGCTTATGGCCGAATACTGGTGCGTTTTGTAACCCAGCAAAAAAATAAAATAGGCTAAGTAACAAATGCCATTTTTCGAGTTATGGAACTGAATTGATAATCATAAAAAGCTCCGGTTCGATTTTGATATTCATTCAATTTAAACCAATAAAACCCTGAACGGCTCGGGGCAATAAATCGGGGAGCCAGTTTTTAGTTCCGTGTAGCAACACGACATGCTGGCATGAGGTGATTTTAATTTACAAGTCTATAATAGAAAGACTCTTACAAATAAAGATGCAACTCCGGCCATCATTTTATGTAGCCGGATATTATATGTATTTAGCCAAAGAAGCTATTGCAATAGTGATTTATAATGGATACTTTAAGTCATTAGTCAGTTACCTAAACTAAATAAAAATAACCTACGCGTCAGTTGCCGGTAAATCCTAAAACCCAAAAAATAAATCACCCCATGAAAACAAAAACCGCCCCTCCAACTCTTCAGGAGCAAATCGTTTCGATTTGTTCCTGGCTACCTAAATGTTTGTTACCTGTTATTCTGCTAGTTCTTTGCCTAACCCCGGCTCAAGCTTTCACAACCATATTTGGAACGGGCAGCGGAAATCTTGATCTGGAAGCGATGAGCACCCTGGGTCTTAGCTCGGGTGACACGGTCATAATCAAAACAGGCTCCTACGGAGGAACGCTCAAGTTCAAGAACCTGACCGGCATTACCATTGTTCCGCAAACCGGGGGAGTTACTTTCACGGCAGGCGTAACGCTCGGAGGTAATATTAACCTCACGTTTGACGGCACGGTTCTCAGCGGGGTGACCTATGGGTACACCTTTACGGGAACAACCAGTGCGGCATTCCTTGCCTCCACCAGCACGTTTGGCGATCAGAATATCACCATTAAAGGCGTGTTGGCTTCAGATGTTGGAGCGGTCGCATCCGCAGCGGGGAATATCCTCACCTATACGGGAACTCCCGCCACGGCCGCTTTCTACAACCTGACGCTCGATACCATCAAAACGACAGGGCACTCGGTCATTTTTAATGGGTCATGGGAAGCGCCCACGACTTACCACACCATCATGATCGGCCTGACCATGAAGAATATCATTTGCATCTCTGACAGCACAACGCCTGCCATGAGGGTATTTGGAAATTCCAACTATAACATGCTGGCTGATAATATCGTTTTCTCAGGTCCCAGCGTGAATTTTGGTGGCGATGAAGGTGCCTTTCATGGGGATTGCGGTGGTGTCATCCGTA
The DNA here is from genome assembly GCA_013286145.1 of Verrucomicrobiota bacterium. Classification (GTDB taxonomy): domain Bacteria; phylum Verrucomicrobiota; class Verrucomicrobiia; order Methylacidiphilales; family UBA1321; genus JABDGH01. The sequence continues at coordinate 8,105 of JABDGH010000021.1, read as the reverse complement.
ATATTGTCAGGACGGGCGGCTCATGGGGATATTGCGCACGTATCTGGTCGATCAGTCTCGGAACTTCCACGCCCAGCTACTTCTACAACGTCATCGATTACGGTTCCGTTGATGACGGCACGATGGATAATCGCATTGATCCCACCCTGCTTGCGCTGACGGCAGCCATACCGATCTGCGGTAATGACATGAGCCTCTACAATGTCACCTGCGGAGATAAGACGGACTTGGGCGGCGGCTACATCACTCCCTTGCTGGTACTCGGCTTGATGAGCGATGGTGCTTCTCCCACTCCTCACATTTACACGGCCCACTTGAAGAATTGCTTCGCCTTCAACAACAAGGAGACGAATAACACCAGCAGTCTTCTGCAGAATAACTCGGGCAATGTAAACGCGCTGGATAAATCCAACAACGTTGACTTGCATGAGCTAGTGCCATTACCTCCAGGCTACCTGGTTGACCTGGTCTCGTTCTATCCCTGCTCGGGAAGTCCCCTGCTCGGAGCGGGCACAGTCCTCTCGCAGACGGCGACCGACATTTATGGTCGTTCCAGGGGTTCGAGTTATGATGCCGGGGCGGTGCAACACGATAACGTGGCACCCACGGTAGCAATCACCACGCCGACCAGCGGTTCGACCTACAGCACCACGGGCACAACCATCAATCTCGCTGGCACAGCCAGTGACGACGTTGGAGTGACCTCGGTGACGTGGAGCAACAGCACCGGTGGAAGCGGAACGGCGACCGGAACGACGAGCTGGACGGCCAATGGCGTCGCGGTCACGGCAGGTTTAAATACGATCACCGTGACATCGCATGATGCATTTGGAAACGTGGGAACAGACACCCTGACGGTGACTGTCTCCAGCGGATCCACAGTCTTCAGCCAGGACTTCAGCAGTTCCACGACAGTGAGTAGTTACGTCAACCTCACGAGTCCATCGACGGGCCAGTTTAATGCGATTCAGGAAGAAGCCTGCGGAGGCACCTTCTCGATCACCTCGGGTAAACTGCAACTCGTACGCACGGGAGCCTCAAGCATCAAGTTTGCCAGCCTTAACCGGACAACCAACTTCTCGGGACCGCCAACCGTGATGCAGGTTACCGTGGATCTGGGCGTAACAGCGAATCAGACCCAGGCCAGTGTGCTGGAATTTGACCTTGGTAACCTTACGACGGTGGAATATAGCCACACGTCAGCCAATGTCTTTGCCAAGTTCCTGATCGATGCAACCGGAACCAACACGTTCAAGTTCAATGTGCACTCGATTCAATCTGCCGCCTACTCGGCAAATGGAACGACGAATACCATCAACTGGTATGTCAACAAATCGGGTTCAACGCAGAGCTACCATGGACCTGATGGAAGCACCAACACGCTGAGCAGTAACAACGTGGGCTTCTGGGCCACCACTGGCGGTACCATCGTCAAGCTGTATGACAACGTTGCCACCAATAACGGGGCAAGCTCCAGCCTGGCTGACTTCAGCATTGAGTGGCTTCAGGTGGACAGCGGCACGTACACCCTCGATAATCTGGTGATAAATAATGCGTTACCCTAGTTCCCGATAACTAATCGTAACGAATCGAAACAACCACCGCCTTCACGGGCGGTGGTTGTTTTGTTTATGTGTAAAGAACCCCGGAGCAAGCTCCGAGGCATTTCGGAGGTAGCCGTCGACCACCGGCGACGGTGCGGAACATTCCCGCACTCGGAGATCGCGGGCTACCCATAAACCGAAGCAAGCTTCGGGGAATTACACTCAAGAGATTAAATTCCAGCCTGAAAATCCAAGGAAGAAAACTGTCGAAGCCGGGTAGCTGGTTCCAATTCTCTTAGGGTTGCCCCTTCCAAGGTTATATCCGGGCTAACTTAGTTAGATTTCTTCATCCTCGACCGTCGTGGTGGTGGTGCCATCCCGGCTGACGGTGGTTCTGCGGGTAACCCGCCGACGCACATAACCTGACTCTCCGAAAAATCCGGCGATACCAAGAGCGAGATAAGCCCAAAACCAAAGATTATTTGTGCCCATGTCGGTGTAAATATAATAGGCCATCAGAAAACGTGGAAAGAAAAGCCACGCGACAAAATTAAGAAGATCGGGAAGCGTATTTGGAGGATAGGTTCCGGTTCCCAACCACGCGACCAGCAGAGCCAGGCGAGGAAAGAAGAGTCCCGCAACCAAAAGCCAAAAAGCAATATGTCCTGTCTCCAGGAGTGTATTCATATTCATTCTTTAATTTACACCAAATCCGTTCGTGTCCAGCGCGACGAGCCTTCAAGCCCTGTGCCGCGTGCAATTTTATTCCGTGTTATTTCCTGCTCAGGCCGCCGGTAAAAAACAGGATCAGGCAGATGAGCAAGATCAGTCCAAACCCACCTCCGCCTACTAGCGGTCCGCCCAGGTAAAAGCCGCCGCCGCCGAACAAGAGCATCAACACAATTAAAACAACGAGTAGATTCATAATAGTAACGATAGTCCTTGCAGGTATGACTGCCACTGGGGTCTTCACCCCATGAATCATTTCGCGCGAATCTTCGATGGCTACTCAATTTTGATTCGGCTTTACCTTGATAGAAAAGTACCGGATCGTACCAAACGTACTGCTCCCCGAGTTCATGGTTCAAATCCATGCTGAAAAGCCTTTTTCCTCAATGGCTACCATGCCGCTTTCATCATCAACACCAAGCCGGCTTTTATCCGCAGAAGCACCAATTGTGCGCTCCCGCCCCACTCCGTCCTGGGTGGACAAGCCCATGCGTTGGGCACAGCTCACCCTTGTCGAGGATGATCCCGGTAAATTCGACCCCGCCTTCTGGCTCGATTATTTTCGGCGCACACATTCCGACGCCGTGTGCCTGAGCGGCGGTGGATGCGTGGCTTATTATCCGACAGAAGTTCCCTTTCATCATCGCAGCCGATGGCTGGGCGATCGCGACGTGCTCGGCGAACTCATTTCCGGTTGCCGCAAGCTCGGCATGGTGGTCATCGTGCGCACCGACCCTCATGCCACCTACGATGACGTCCAGACCGCGCATCCCGATTGGATCACCGTGGATGCACAGGGAAAGCCCGTCCGACATCCAGTATCACCGGAGATGTGGGAGACTTGCAGGCTCGGCCCTTACAATTTTGAGTTCATGACGGAGGTGAAAAAAGAGATCATGCGACACTATCGCGTGGATGGTATTTTCATCAATCGCTGGGACGGATCCATCTGTTATTGCGAGCATTGCCTGAAGAATTTCAAGGACGCATCGGGCTTTGACATGCCGCGAACGACCAATCCGCAAGACCCAGCCCGCCGCACCTATCTTCTCTGGCGGCAGCAACGTCTCTTCGATCTCTGGCAACACTGGGATCGTGCCGTTCGCGAGATCAATCCCGATGCTTGCGTTATTCCGAATACCGGCGGTGGCGCGAGCAGTTCACTCGACATGAAAAAAATCGCCGAACTTGCGCCAACTCTTATTTGCGACCGCCAGGCGCGCCACGGTCTCATGTCGCCGTGGGCCATCGGGATGAATGCGAAGGAATACCGGGGAGCGCTCGGCATGAAGCCGACCGTCGGTGTTTTCAGCGTCGGCGTCGAGGAACCTTATCGCTGGAAAGATTCCGTGCAGAATGCCGATGAAATCCGGCTTTGGGTTGCTGATCTTGTCGCCAACGGACTGCGTCCGTGGTTCACCAAGTTCGGAGGTGTGCTGCATGACGAACGCTGGTTGAAACCGGTCGAAGACATCTATTGCCGCCTGGCCGGTTGGGAAAAGTATTTACGCAACGAACGTCCGCTCGCCCGGGTGGCGCTGGTCTATTCCCAGCAGACATGGTGGTTCGCCAATAACAAGGTCGAGGATCACACGCTGGGCTGGTATCAGGCCTTGATCGAAGCACGCATTCCGTTTGAGATGGTGCACGACCGTCTTCTTGATGCTGAACATATCGGCCAGTTCAAGACGCTCATTCTGCCCAGCATTGCTGCTCTTTCCGACGCGCAATGCCAGCAACTCCAGGAATTCGTCGCACAAGGCGGCAGCGTGATTGCCACCCATGAAACGAGCCTGTGCGACGAGTGGGGAGTTCGACGGAAAAACTTTGGACTGGCCGAATTATTTGGCGTCGATTTCGGTGGCAAGATTGAAGCTCGCATGCAGAACGCCTATTTGCGCCTGGAGCACGAAGCTGCTGGCGGCCATCCATTGCTGAAGGGACTCGAAGACGCGCCGCGCATCATCCATGGCGTATCACGCATTGAAGTGAAACCTCGGGAACAGTTCCCTCCCTCGCCCTTGACGCTGATTCCCAGCTATCCGGATTTGCCGATGGAAATGGTTTATCCTCGGGTGCCAAAAACCGACATCGCGCAGGTTTTTTTCCGCGAGTTCGGCAAAGGCCGTGTGGTTTACTTTCCCTGGGACATCGACCGGACTTTCTGGGAAGTGTTGTCCACGGATCACGGCAGGCTGCTTCGTAATTCCGTCGAGTGGGCCACGAATGAGGAGCCTCCCGTGACCGTGACCGGCCCCGGAATCCTCGATGTGACTATTTGGCAGCAAAAAAATTCTCTCACTGTCCACCTGGTGAATCTTACCAACCCGATGATGATGAAAGGCCCGGTTCGCGAGTTGATTCCAATCAGCGAACAAAAAATCCGCATTCGTCTGCCAGACGGACTGGAGCCTCGCAGGATGCACCTCCTTGCCGCTGGAAAGGCTTTGAAATTCGAGCGGGACGGTTCGTATCTGACGGCCACCGTACCCTCGATCCTTGATCATGAGATCATAGCCATCGATTTTTGACGTGCAGAATGCCGAGTGCGTTGCCCCACGTTAACGAGCATTTTTGCCTTACGGAATAATTCCGGTGGCACTTGAGTTTCAATGGATTATTGTACTTGTATGAGTACAAAATTAAATCCTTCTCATATCGCGGAACTGGCCTATCAGCTTTATCTCGAAGACGGAAAACCGGAAGGACAAGCCCTCGATCACTGGCTTCGCGCCGCCAATCTGTTGAGCCATCCGGAAAATTATTCGGATCAAAATATTCTTGCCGTGCCTTCCGAGCCGGAATTGACGAGAAACCTCCAGGAAAAAGGTGCGATCCTCGACCAAAATCTTCCTTCCGATCCCCATACCGGCCCCGAGGCGCTCCACCAATGTGTGGATGTAGCGGTCGCAGGCAAACAGAAACTGGAAGAAGTGAAGGCCATCAAACGGGCGCTGAAACGCCTCAAGGGAGTTGAGCGTCTCGAACCTGATCTTAAATCAGGCCTTGTCAGCATCTATTTCGATACGCGACAGACCAATCCCGCAGCGATTCACGAGGCGATTGAATCCGTCCATCAATCCGCCGGGAAAAAGTAAAAATCAGGGTGTCGTTGCCGCCCCGCCTGTCAAAGGCTTTTGCGCAGGTGCGGAATTATCTCCTGTCGATTTTTTAACCGGAGTAACAGGAATCGCTTTCGGAGGCGGGTCTGTGTCATCAGGCGCGGATTCATCCACATGTTTAACCGACGCGGTCTGTGCCGATTTTTTACCTCCGTACATCGAGTCGAAAATACTTTTCGCGATGGAACCAGCGTCAACGCCGCCCAGCAGACCGCCGGTGAGTGTGTCATTGCGATTGTCTGAAAACTCACCCTGGACCACCACCGCAAAAGAATACTGGGGATTATCGGCGGGAAGATAACCGCAAAGCCACGCGATCTGACGACGGCGATCTTTCGAACCAACCTGCGCGGTGCCTGTCTTGGCCGCAATTTTCATATCATCGCGATGCACCACCTTGGCCGTGCCTTCATCGATAACATTAATCATCGCTTTTTTCAGTTCGGGCATGAACCTCTCATCAAAGGTCACCGTACGGAGTGTCTCCACTGGGAAGGCCTTGACCACCTTGCCGCTTCGATCCTCGATTTGCTGGATAAGCCTCGGACGATAGACGGTACCATCATTGGCGATTGCAGCCATAAGATCGGCCATTTGCAGGGGTGTCACCAAAACGTCGCCCTGGCCGATGGACGTGTTGGCCACGTCGCCCGGGCCGAATTCACGGCCATGGACACGCTTGACGAATTCGTTGTCGGGAATCAATCCCGGCATTTCCCCCGGCAGATTGATATTGGTGGTGCTGCCAAGGTTCAAGCTCCGGGCCGTATCGAGCAGGATATCGCGTCCCACTTTCAGTCCCAAAGTCATGAAATAGGTGTTGTAGGAATAGGTCAAAGCTTGGAGATAGGTGACATCTCCATGCTCATCGGACAAGGTCATATGGACATCACCGATATCGAAATAGCCGGTGCAGTGAACCACCCAGTTGGGGTCAAAGACACCTGCGGTCATCGCAGCAATCGAAGTAATGGTCTTGAAACTCGATCCCGGCGGGTATTGGGCATGGATACTTCGGTTGAGCAGGGGATTGAGTTCGTCTCCGTTGAGCGCCTGCCATTCATCGGCGGAAATAGTCGGAAGAAAAATGTTTGGGTCGAACGTGGGATGCGACGCCATGGCCACCACGTCCCCGGTATGCACATCGAGCATGACCACGGCATCGATTTTTTTCTGGTTCATCGCCTGCTCGACCGCCGCCTGAATCTTGGAATTGATGCTCAGGCGCACATTACTGCCATAAGCGGCGGGTTCGGCCACGACCGCCGAGCGGGCGTAACCCTCCGGCGTGGTGGAAATCATGAATCGACCTTCTTTCCCAGTCAGCTCCTTGTTGAAAACATCCTCGATGCCCGAAGCGCCCTTGTAGCGGTCATAAATCACATCTCCGCTCAAGTATTTGCCGCGATTTCGCTGCTGGTCACGCGATAGATATCCAAGCACATGCGCCAGTTCAGGGCCGCGTGGATAATTGCGCAGGGGCGCGGTCTGGAAACCAAAGCCCTTGGACTCCATGCCTGACGCCTGAATTTTGGAGACCTGATCCGACGTTACATTTTCCAAAACGGTAAAGGGTTGATACCGCTGATTGCGATATTGCGAAACGAGATCCGAATCGGTGACATCGACTTTAACTCCAATCGTCTGCTGCACCTCATCCAGCCGGGAGCGCATCCATTTCACAATCTGGTCGTCCGCGGTGGCTTCATCGGCAGCGGGCCAACCGAGCACGAGATTTTTTTCGGTGCCCGTCGTCGCGTAAACAGTTCCATCCGCCGAAAGAATATCTCCGCGCAGCCCCGGCATTTTATATTCCGCCAGGGCGGGAATCACATTGGAGCGTTTATCCTCGACCGTAAGTTCATCCTGCGAAAGACCGGTCTCGTCCGCCTCGTTGAACATCGTCGTCAGCCAATCGGACCATTCGTGTGGTGCCTGGATTTGCTGGGCAGCAGAACCCGATTTGACGCCCGCAGAATTGACCTGCGTTTTTTTCAAATAAACAAAAATATCGCCGGGCGCCGGAGCCAAACCAGCCACACCTCGCAACGCCCCGGTGGTTCGATCAATTTCCATTTTGCTGAATGCGGCAGAGACCGGGAATGTCGTCCCGGTGGGCATTCGCGCCTCCACCTGGCGCATGACTTCACCCCAAAGCGGCGCGGCGGATCGCATCGCCACATCCTTGTTGCCAATAGGCCGCGAATCGTCGTAACCAACCCAGACACCAGCCAGAATTTTTGGGGTATAGCCGACAAACCATGCATCGCGATAACCTTCCGAATAACCGGGCATGCCCGCCAGCGAAGATTTGAACCCGTAATCGCGCGTCAGGGAGCGCGCGAAACCGGAACGCAACGCATTCTGCAAGGTCAGGTTCATCTGCGCATCGTTAAGACCGTCGAGCACCTGGGCATTGGCGGCATCCCTGTCCGGTTGGGTATCCTCGTAAAGAACCTCTCCGTTGAGGGCTTGGATCGACTGGATGATCTTCAATTTGCGATGCACACCACCATTGCCGAGAATTTGGTAAAGCGTGGCC
>JABDGH010000021.1:0-158 GCA_013286145.1 Verrucomicrobiota bacterium | reverse complement strand
TCATTGAGTCGGGATTGAAAACATTCGGTTTGTCATTTGGCACCCGCGCCTGGTCAAGACCGGCTTTTTTCAACCAATCCGTTACGGACGCCGCACCCAATTGCAAACCGACCCGCGTGGCGGCAGGCCTGTTCCCCAAGGCCAGGGCATCCTGCACG
>JABDGH010000020.1 GCA_013286145.1 Verrucomicrobiota bacterium | reverse complement strand
ATGTTGACCGGATTTTCCAACGGGTTTTGCAAGACGCTGGCGAGTTCTTCGCATTCCAGGGCAGTCATGCTTCCACCGGAAATCACCGCGCGACCGTCCGTAATGGCAACCCTTAGCACAGGCGCGCTACGCACTTCGTTATCCAGGACGATGGCTAGGTTTCTGCCGACATTGTTGCTCGTCAGCTTGGCGAATTGTTGTTTGCCTTCGCTATCGAATTCGAGATTAACCACGGAATCACCCATCTGCTCGATGCTGCGATAGGCATGAATCACATGCTTGCCCGACATTTCGATTTTTTTGCCCACCACGGCCTTGGTGGTTACATCCACCCCTTTTGCGTCTTTTTCGACATGGGGTAGAATCACGTAATCGAGGGCATATTCATAAGGCAGCTTGCCTCCATTCATCTCCGCTTTCTTGAGAATTTCCTGCTCATTGGTCGGCACAAGGTGGAATTCAAGCGCCGCTGCCTTGGAAATCTGTGCCTGCACTTGGGCGATCTGGGCACCCTGCAACCCGGGAATCTGGATTTTCAAGCGCTTCGTTCCCTCAGGCTGGATGCTGAGTTCGCGCGTGCCAAATACATCGAGACGTTTGCGAATAACCGATGAGGCCTGCTCAAGCGCCTGGGGGGTCGGCTTATCCTGGACGACTTCGAGCAAAAATTCAGTGCCGCCCCGAAGGTCGAGACCGAGCTGGATCGTCTTGTCGATCGGGTAGATGGCCAGGCCGCAGGTGAGCAAACTGGCGACGATTGCGGCCAGCCCGGCAACCCGGCGCGTCGCGGCGTTTTCCGCTGCGATATACCAGATGAAAAAGCCGATGAAGCCGAGTGAGGAGAGAAGGATGGAGAAATACATGGGGTAATTCGGTTGAGTAAAACTTGGTTAGACCTTGGTGACGGTAAGCTTGTCCGAGTCAGCGGCGACAGCCTCTGCGCGTGTGATTTTATCGATATGGCTCTTTTCCAACTCCAGCTTTGCGTTGTCGGAAATTTTCACAATGACGGTCGTATCTTTCACATTCGTGATGACACCATGGATGCCGCCGGTCGTTACGATCCTGTCACCCGTCTTGGCGGTTTTAATCGTCTGCTCCTGCTTTTTCTTGGCCTGCATCTGGGGCCGGAAAAAGGCGAAATAGACCATGGTCAAAATAAGCCCGTACATGACGAACATGTACCACCAGGGCTGCGTAGGAGTCTGGGCTGAGGGATCGGAACCAGCGGTCGCAGCGGCATTGGCAGCGTTGGTGGCTTGGGCGAAGAAAATAGCGAATGAATGGGTCATGAGACTTTTTTTAGGTTCTTGAACTTTGGTAGGTACGAATGAAATTTTCGCGAAACGTGCCGAACGTATCGCTGTCGAGCGCGCTTCGGATGTCGCGCATCAGTTCCAGGTAAAAATGCAGGTTATGCAGGCTGACCAGAACCAGTGCGAGGATTTCACCCGCTTTGAATAGATGCCGAATATAGGCACGGGTAAAGTTTTGACAAGCATAACAGCCGCAACCCGGTTCCAGGGGCGCGCCATCGAGCCGGTACTGCGCGCCACGCAGGTTCAATGTGCCTGTCCGTGTATAAACCGTGGCATGACGGGCCACGCGGGTCGGCAGGACACAATCGAAAATATCAACGCCGCGCGCAACCAGCTCCACCATCTGGTGCGGTTGTCCCAGTCCCATCGCATAACGGACTTTATTTTCCGGCAAATGTGGAATGGTCGATTCGACGGCGCGGTACATCTCGTCCTCCGGTTCGCCGACGCTCACTCCGCCGATGGCGTAACCGTCGAAATCCATCCCCACGAGCGCGTTGGCGCATTCCTCACGCAAATGAGGATACCCGCCCCCCTGCACAATCCCGAACAAGGCTTGCTCCTTTGTGGGACGTTCCTCGTCCGAAGCAATCAAATGGCGATGATGATCGAGGGATGAACGCGCCCAGGTGATTGTCCGTTTTACGGCGGAAGCGACCTTGGCTTCATCACAAGGCCAGGGCGGACATTCATCGAAAGCCATGATGATGTCGGAACCGAGGGCGTGTTGAACGGCCACCGATTCTTTCGGGCCCAGGAAAAATTTACTGCCATCGAGATGGGAACGAAACTCGACCCCCTCCTCCGTGATCTCCCTCAGCTTGGCCAGGCTGAAGACCTGAAAACCGCCGCTATCGGTCAGGATCGGCTTGTGCCAGTTCATAAACTTATGCAGCCCGCCAAATTTACGAAAAACCTCCATCCCTGGGCGAAGGAAGAGATGGTACGTGTTACCGAGAATGATCTCGGTACCCATGACATCGAGATCGCGCGGTGCCACGGCCTTGACCGTCGCCTGCGTTCCGACCGGCATGTACTGGGGAGTTTCGATCACGCCGTGACTCGTCGTCAGGTGTCCCCGCCGTGCCCGGCTACCCGGATCAGTTTTGTGAAGCTGGAACATTCGTGGAGACAGCCGGGGGAGCCATGGAGGAATCGGTGTTGGTCGTATCTGCGGGAGTAACCGGCAAGGCGCGCGGCGGCTCATGGGCTGGAGTTTCCGGTGAAGGCACAACCACATTCGTCGGAGGAACGGCTGCGGAAGTTGGCTCCATCTGGGCTGGTGCAATAATCGCCTTAATCGGCTCTTCCTTTCCTATCGCGGAAAGGGACGGATGGAGGGCAATGGCGATGAGAAGTCCGCCGCCCAGAAGCACCCGGTAAATCGCAAAACCATTGAAGGTGTGCGATTGAACGAACCGCAACAGCCATTTTACCACAAAAAATGCCACCACGGCGGAAATGACAAATCCCAAGGCAATATCGATGAGAAGCTGATGACTTCCAGAGGTCAGTTCTTTCCGATATTTGACCATTTCCAGCCCGCTGGCGGCGAACATGGTCGGGATGCCAACGAGGAATGAAAACTCGGTTGCTGCGGGACGCTTCATGCCCATGGCCAGTCCGGTCATAATCGTCGCGCCCGAGCGGGAGGTTCCGGGGAAAATGCCCGCGACAATCTGCGCCAAGCCGATGAGAATCGCCTCCGGCCACGAAACGTCCTCGTGCTGGTAAAGATTTTTAGCGAACAATTCGATGGTAAAAATGACCAATCCACCGATCAACGTTGCCCAGGCCACCGGGGCCAGCGTTTCCGGCAGTTTCAGATGCAGGGTATGCGTCAAGACATAGCCAATGATGCCTGTGATGACAAAAGCCCCGGCCAGCTTGAACAGATAATCGCGCGCTTCGGGCCTATCGAGATTGGAAATCAAATCCATGATTTGATGCCAGTAGATAAAGAGCACCGCCAGGATCGCCCCGGCCTGGATCACGACGTTGAAGACGTCAGGTTCATTCGTACCCAGTAGGTGCTCTGCTATAAGTAGGTGTCCCGTCGAGGAAATCGGAAGGAATTCCGTCACGCCCTCGACAATGCCGAGAAGGACAATTTGGAAATAATGCGTAAGGAGGTCCACCGTGTCGAATTAGCACACTGCGCCCGAATGCAAATCAGAATCGACGCCTTGATACTGTCATCTTTATCTACTTTCAGTTGAATCATGGCGCGTAAGGTGACAATTTGAAGTCATGCCGCGCCGTCGTCCTGATCTCGAAAAAAGCGAAGCTCGCCATCTTGCGCCCTGTGCGCAAAGCAGCGCCCTCTCGCGCGGTCGCGAACATAACGAGGATCAACACAAGCTCCGCATGGCATTTCAGCGTGACCGTGATCGCATCGTCCATAGCCGTTCTTTTCGCCGCCTCGAATACAAGACCCAGGTGTTTCTCAATGGCACCGGCGATCATTATCGAACCCGGATGACCCACACCATTGAGGTCTCCTGCATCGCCCGCACCATCGCCAGGGCGCTGGGACTCAACGAGGATCTGACCGAGGCGATTGCCCTCGCCCATGATCTCGGCCACCCTCCCTTTGGACATCTCGGTGAAGCAACGCTCCATCAGTTAATGGCCAAGCACGGCGGTTTTCGTCATAACGCCCAAAGCCTGCGCGTGGTCGAGGAGTTGGAGATGAAGTATCCCGAATTCAACGGCCTGAATCTCACCTGGGAAGTCCGCGAAGGACTCCACAAGCCCTACATCCCGAATCAGCTTGGCAAGGGTTTTCTGCACCCTTCCCTTGAAGCGCAGACCGTCGATCTCGCCGACGAAATCGCTTACATCTGCCATGATCTCGACGACGGTCTGGACTCCGGGCTTCTCCATGAACCGGAACTACATGATCTCGAATTATGGCGCACCACGCAGGAGGAGGCGCTTGCCCCCTACCCGCACCTGGAACCGGAGCGGGGCCGGAATTACGTTTTGCGGACGCTACTTGGTCGCCTGGTCGAGGATGTCATCATCCATTCCAGCCAGGAAATCAAAAAACAGGCGCCGCCCAGCAGCGATGACGTCCGCCGATTGCCCGGCCTCATCATTACTTTCTCGCCTGAAATGGCCGTGCTCGCGCGCGATCTCCTGAAATTCCTTTATAGCCGTCTTTACCATCACCCTGCGCTTGGCCCCATCAACCGCCGCTCGGTCGATTATCTGACCCAGCTTTTTGATTTATTTATTTCCCATCCCCACCTGCTCAGTCCTCAATTTGAAGTGCGGGTCAAAAAGGATGGCGTCCATCGCGCCACCTGCGATTATCTCGCCTGCCTTACGGATCGGCAGATTTACGTCCAGCACCAGAAATTCATCGGCGGAACTCCCTCGACGGAAATCTCCCCGCTCGAACAATCGGCTCTATTTTAATTTTTAAATATGTCATCCTGAGCTTGTCGAAGGACCTCTAATTATTTCGCTCACTCGCCACCACTTGAACAAAATAGCTGGAGATCTTTCGACAAGCTCAGCATGACAAAGTTTTCTGGAAAAAATTCATGATCAACTCCGCCTACACCCCTCCCCTGGACCTGGTGCGTCGTCCCCGTCGCAACCGCCAGAACGCCGCCATCCGCGCTCTTGTCCGCGAAACGCGCCTTCACACCGACGACCTTATCCAGCCGCTTTTCGTGAAGGACGGCAAAGGAGGCCCGGAATCCATCGACAGCATGCCCGGGATCGAGCGGCTAAACGTCAAGGATTTGATCAAGGAAACCGTGCAACTCGCCAGGCTCGGCATACGCGCAGTCGCTCTCTTCCCGCAGATCGATCCCGCCTTGAAAGATGCGCGCGGCAAATATGCCGTAGCTGATAAAAACTGGTTTTTTGGCGCGATCCGCCAGCTCAAAAAAGAGGTGCCCGATATCCTTGTCATTGCCGATGTCGCCCTCGATCCCTACACGACTCACGGCCACGACGGTGTGCTCGATCCCGCCACGGGCCAAGTCGCTAATGACGAAACCGTCCACATCCTCACCCACTATGCCACGCGCCTCGCCGCAGCAGGTGCCGACATGGTCGCGCCCTCCGACATGATGGACGGCCGCATCGGGGCGATCCGGGATGAACTCGACCATGAAGGCTTTACCCAGACCTCCATCCTCGCCTATGCGGCCAAGTTTGCGTCGGCTTATTACGGCCCCTTTCGCGATGCCGTCGGAAGCGCCACCACCGCAGGGGCGCCCACGCTCGATAAACGCAGCTATCAACTCGACCCCGCCAATCTCCGCGAAGCCCTCCTCGAAGCACGACTCGATGAAGACCAGGGCGCCGATATCCTCATGGTCAAGCCGGCCGGGCTTTACCTCGATGTCATATCCGCCGTGCGAATGGCCACCACATTGCCTATCGCCGCTTATCAAGTCTCAGGCGAATACGCGCAGATCCACGCCGCGGCTCGCGCCGGCTGGCTCGACCTCGAAAAGGCGCGCCATGAATCGCTCCTCGCCATCAAACGCGCCGGGGCCGACATCATCCTCACCTACTTCGCCCGCGACATGGCCAGGAGCCTCCGGTAGGGACGCGAGCCTCACCTACGAGCTTGCTGAAAAATCTTTTATAAAAAACCTGTCATCCTGAGCAAGCCGCGCTTGTCGCGGCGCTGTCGAAGAACCTCTAACAATTTTAAGCATAACTTCACGCAAAAAATTATGCGCCACCGACTGCCCATTCTGTCTTACGCATTCCTGCTCATGGCGACGACGATAAGCAACGCCCCGGCCAGAACCTACACGACTACCTTTCCGCTGATCGAAAATCCTATTTCCGAAAAGAACAACTGGATCAACGGCAAAACCGCAGGCCTCGATTGGGCCAACATCCGAACGACCAAGGGGTTTGCTTTTGGAACAGAGTCGGGCGGCGGCGGCTACGATGACTCCACCGCGCTTGTAGCTGGCAACTGGGGACCGGATCAAATCGCTGAAGCCACCGTCCACACCCTCAACCAGAACGACAACCTCTATGAAGAGGTCGAGCTACGCCTGCGCAGTTCCCTCTCCGCCCACAGTGCCACGGGATACGAAATCAACTTCCGCTGCTCGAAGACGGGCGGCACCTATGTGCAGATCGTGCGATGGAACGGACCGTTGGGAAAATTCTCGTACATCACCACGACCAAAGGCCCGGGGCTTTCCGATGGCGATGTCGTGAAGGCAATCATCATCGGAAAAGTCATCACCGCCTACATCAACGGCGTCCAGGTCTTGCAAGGCACCGACAGCACCTACTCCAACGGCAGCCCCGGCGTCGGGTTTTTTCTCCAAAGCGGCACCGGAATGAATGGCGATTATGGATTTACCCGTTTTACTGCTACCGATGAGCCGAAGAAAAGGGATCCTCGCTCTTAATTGGAAAGGTACCATTCATGCCTGTCCCTTTTTCTTGTCGCCTTTTCTTGATCGGGAGCAACGCAAATCAACTCCTGCGGTGTCAAATCTGAGACAGCCAACACATTTTCGCCGCCAAGATAATTTGGCCATCTGCCGAGGTACTGGAGAAATTGATCTGTGAAAAACCAACATCCCAGATCGCCAAGGATCGTGGAGTCTCGGATAAAGCCATTGAGAAGCACTGCAAAAAGCTGGCGTTGAAAAAGCCTCCACGTGCTACTGGGCGAAAATTCAAGCGGGAAAAAGCGAGCGCCCGTAATTCAAATTTTCCGACTTGTCGTTACGGACTCCTATCATCGACCAGGCGATAAGTTGTGCTACGTCCGCCAGCTTCATCCTGAATAAGAATACCGCGTTCGATCAAAATCTTGATGTCCCGGAGTGCCGTATCTTCAGAGCAGTTGGCGAGCTTGGCATATTTTGACGTAGAAAGTTTGCCTTCAAAACCATCAAGTAATCGGTTGATGATCTTGCGCTGCCTCTCATTTACTGGTTCTGCGTTGATCCGTTCCCAGATTTTCGATTTCCGTAAAATGCCGCCGAGTTCCGTCTCCGCTCCCGCAACAGCCCGCCCGAGACAGTTCAGAAACCATTCCAGCCACGAAGTAATATCAGCCCCTCCCCGTTGGCTCTGCTCCAGGTGTAAATAATACTGCTTCCTCTCGGCTTCAATCTGCGCCGACATGCTGTAAAATCGCTCGGCAGTTCCTTCAGCCCGCGCTAAGGCCATGTCGGCGATGGCCCGTCCAATGCGCCCATTGCCGTCTTCAAATGGATGGATCGTAACAAACCAGAAATGGACAATTCCGGCCTTCAGCACAGGATCAATTCCTTTGGCGGCACTGAACCAATCAAGAAACACCGCCATCTCATGCTCAAGCCTATCCGCAGATGGCGCTTCAAAGTGAACTCGTTCCCGACCAATTGGCCCGGATACAACCTGCATCGGTCCTGCTTCCGCAGGACGCCAAGCTCCTACCGTGATTCGCCGCATCCCGGTGCGCCCGGTTGGAAATAGTGAGGCGTGCCAGCCAAACAACCGCTCCGCCGTTAGCGGCTGCGCATATTTTTGCGTGGCATCGAGCATCATCTCCACAATGCCTTCAATGTCGCGGCTTGCGGGTGAGGCACCTCCAACATCAAGGCCGAGCCGACGTGCGATCGAAGACCGCACAGCCTCCGCATCAAGATGTTCGCCCTCAATCGCACTAGATTTAATTACGTCCGAGGTCAATGTCGTCAGGTTGGCCTCCGAGCGAAGCTGAAAGCCAAGCCCCTCCATTCGGCCCAGTAAACGCCCCTGCCGGTGCCGGACATCTGCCAGCAAAGGCGATAGCTTGGCCTCGTTCCATTTGAACTGAGGCCATTGAGGAATTTTATGAATAAATGGCATAATCTCCGCTTATATTGCGGCGATTGTTGCCTCTATTCACCGCACAAGCAAGGTTATTTACCGCATGGTAAGCGGGGAATAAACGGCCCATTTACCGAATACCAAGAAATTAAATTGAACTGCGTGGGTAAGAAGTGGCTCGTGGTTGATCTGACTTACTGACAAGGTGAGGCAATCAAAATCGCCAAGATGAACCATCCCTCCAGACTGCTTTATAATCAAACGTGGGAGGACCCACGAACTGATCTTCACGCATTGCAGCTCAATGCGAATTCCCGAAGCAGTTCTTGCACCGCCTGGGGCGGCGCTGTCGGGAATCAGGCTTCGCGGTTTGGTAGGGTCGCTGGCGCGACACGACCGAACTTTGTTCAAATCCAAAATAGTTTTGTCGCTTCGCGACAGAGGCCGCGGGGCGGACGGGGAGGGATTCGCTCCAAAACGTCCGCTTAACTGCAATGATTTATACCGATTTTACCTCTGAAAATCAAACTAAATTGCGTGTACCGAGTGACTAATTTGCGACTATATTCACCTACTTTTCTCTGGCGATTTCTCTGACAGTTCTCTGACAGTTGCGGTCTTCCCGAATAAATGACGTGCATGGTGTTAGCCTCTGTTATCCGTCGGATTTTGCCCTTCGGTTTTTGGTTGCGGCGGCAACGGAATAATATTCGGAGCTTTTCGGCTCCCTCTCTTACCGTTTCTTTCAGCCCAGTATTTCTTAAGCGCACGGGTCGCTTCATTTAGCCATTTCTCGTCATCCCCAAGTCTAAGCAGCATTCGGGTAGAAAAGTATTTGTGCTCATTGCCTTGGGGGTTTCCCAATGGTTTGAGTTGGCCGATTTCGACGAGCGCCTTAATTGCCAGCACTTCAAAATTGAGGAGGACGGCGGCTCCCTCGTAGTCAACGCGAGCAGGCAGGCGTTCTAAATTCAGGAGAGTAAGCGGATTATTATCATACATGGTGGAGGCATCGGTTGAGTGTTGAGTGGCATGTTGGGAGCCTCCAGTAGATCACTTTCTGGCCTGAAAATTCCATGACTACTTCAGGCTACTTAGTAGTGCTGATGGAGCCTTAGTCACAGAATCATCACATCGAAGGCTGTTCTTTCCTTGCCATCCCCCTCGCAACGCCTTACTTGTATTTGCGAGTTTGATGTTTTACCCGAGGGGCATCGTGTAAACCGAGTGTTTGCGTTGATTAAGCCCTAAATGGAGGTTACACCCGTGCCTGAATCTTATCTTAAAGGATTGGAAGAAATCGCGGGAATTGATCCTGAAAACGGACCGCTATTCGTCGAGGAATTGAAGAAAGTATCTCCCGACTTTGCGGAGTATTTCGTGGGCTTTGCGCATGGGAAGATCCACGCACGGACGATTCTCGAACCGAAAGTCAAGGAACTGATCGCCATTGCCATCCTGATTGGACTAGGTGACGGCAAATCTCATTTGCGGCTTCACATTCTGGCAGCCTGCCGTGCCGGTTGCACACAGAAAGAGATTATTGAAGTCATTATTCAAAGCATCGTCTTTGTCGGCTTCACAAGAGCCCTGGCGGCTCTCCACCAGGTTAAAGAGGTATGCGCGGAATATGGAGACTGCCAACCGGACAGATCGACGAAACGGTAATGGTCATCGTCGCAACGGAGCGACAAACGACCAAAGCCACGAAAAACCCGGAGAAAAGAACAACAGCGGGGGCGGGAGCGTAGCGGACGCAGGGGTTCAGAGCTGAGCTGCCTCCCCCCGCCCCAAGAGCGGGGGTCAACCCAAAGCGGCGCCAGCGAGCACCCCCCCTAATGAAATGGGGGTGCGAGCCAGCCGCCACGCATGAAACGGGGCGAGCCGGGGGCGTGCCAGCTTCGCTGGCGCGGCCCTGGCTGCGGGGTGCAGTCATCGAAGAGGACAGAGCGGCATTGCTTGCGGGAAAGTGTCCAAAGAGGCAAAGGGAAAAATTTACCCAAAAAAGGAAAATCAGGGCCAAGGCAGCAACAACCAACGCAACCTCAAAACCTGTCTTACGGATAGTAAGGCCGGGAAATCCAAGCTAGAATAGGCGCACGATTGACCGGATCAAGGGATGAAACCGCATCCACCAGATCGAAAGTCCAACCCTGATCGCGGGCATAACCAGGATTCCAAACGGTCAGAATGAAATGAGCGGCCTGACGTTCGCTACTCGACCAACCCCCAATCATGTCATGGAAATCCTGGGCATCAAAGTTCGCAGGATGCCACCACTTAAGTTTATGCTCCAGACAGGGAAAGGAGCGGGCCAAGGCAAGAATGTATTCAGTAGGAGAAGGAGATTTCATTTTTTGGGTAATGGGGCTAGGCGGTGGGAAAGTGTCTTTTTGCTCGGTGCGGCCTGCCCTGGCTTGAGCCGCTTCTGCGGCCATCGGGCTTTGGCGTTCTCGGTGGGCCGCTGAAGATTGCGGTCTTTCCAGTATTTCACGATGGCGTCAGATGCCTTGGCCTGCCATGCCCGGTCCTGCTTCAGCTCATCGAGTTCAACCAAGGAAAAGTATTTGCAACCGTTCTCGGATGGACGACCGAGAGGCTTAAGCAGCCCTGCCGCCATCAACATCGGAAGCTCGTGGGGCAGAAAACCAAGGAACCAGGCGGCTTCTTCGGACGTGAACCGCCCCGGTTTGGAGTGAAGATTGAGGAAGTCTTTGCGTTCGGGATTCATGGACAGAAATGGCTTGGGAAACCACCTCCACGCATACTCTATTTGGGCCTGAAAGTTCCATGACTACTAAAGACTACTTAGTAGTTGTAACAAAACGCCTTATCTTGTGTTAATAACAGCATATGTTGCCGCTGATACCTAAATCGGTTAAAATGGAACCCGAGATAAGTGCACGCCTCAAAACTACGGCCAGCTTGATCGGGTACTCTGAAAATCAGTTCATTGTCGAGTCGGTGAAAGCCATGCTCGACGTAGCTGAAGATGAAAAGAACGCCGTTCCGAGAGTTGTGGTGCTTATTCGTTCAGCCCGTAACCATCAAATGGCTCCGTCGCGCTTCGGGGAGGCATCCGTATCGCCCCGAAAGAATGGCGTAAATCATTGGTGGGGAGCTTAATGCCGAGCCATTTCTCCTCGCATTCCCGATGTTGCAGCGGGTAGGTAGATCGGTGGATTTTACTCGTCCGTCTGAACAAATAGTTCATTCCATGAACATTGAAGCGCCTTTTTCAAGCGCACCACAATCGTTACCGTAGGGCTTTTGCTTCCGGCTTCAATTTCCTGGACATATCGACGGCTTAAATCCGCTTTTTCGGCCAAGTTCTCCTGCGTTAATCTGGCGGCGGTGCGAAGGCGGCAGACATTCTGCCCGAAAACAACTTGAGGTGAACGCTTCACCTCGTAGATAATGCCGAGCGCCGCTCGCGATGAACGCGAGCTTTAGCTCGCTTTCTAATTGAGAATTCTCCGATGAAAACTACACTAGTAACGCTTATTTTTTTGGCTATAGACGTAACACAGCCTTTGATCGGCCTTCAAAATAAGAAGTTAATTTGTAAATTAAAGTCCTCTTACATTTATGACTAAAGACCTCTCCAAAATCGAGTTCCCGGACGAAATAAAAACCAGAATCCACGAAGTCGCGATAAAAATCGGCTGTAGCGATGAGGAAGTTGTCGCTCACCTGATGCGCTCCTTCTTCGAGCTGGTCGATGATTCAGAAATAACGGACGTACCGTGTTTTGTCCAAAAGGTACGAAAGGCGCTTGAGGAGGCTTCCAGCAAAAGACGGAACTAAATCGCTCAAAGATTTCCGTGGTGGCGGAATTGGACATCATGCCTGGCGCATCGGCATGGAATTAGCGAACGGCTAAGTTGAAATGCCTCTTCCAATGCGAGTACCAGGAGGCGGGGAAATCACGGTTACTTTTGCTTTCAGCGCCTCCTCGACATAAGCGACATTGGAATAAAGCGGCTTCACGCTTTTGATACTTTCCATGATTCTGTCGTGGAGTCCCGGAGTTTCGGAGATCCATTCCTTGACCAAAGGCTTAAGTCGGGTGGAGAGGTCCCGGATTTCATCATGCTGAATCATCTTGCGGCACATGATTGTTTTAACAGCGTGTTCGGGATATTCTTTGACCATGCGCCGGTAGTGCTCGGTTTCCTGGGGATGCTCGCCCATGTACCGGGCAAGATTCGCCTCAACCACAGGATGCAGTTGAAAAGTGGGACGCGGTTCCATGACTGATACCCGGATTAGAAAGTTCAAACGCTCGCGTTAGCCGGAGCTTCGGAATGTGAGCCCATATCCATCCGCTCTTTCATCCTTAACGCTTCCTCGATATAGGCCACGCTGGGGAAAAGAATCTTCTTTTTGACCGTGGCCTCAATGCACTCATGCAGGCCGGGGGTTTGTGCCGCCCACTGTTTGATTAGAGGCTTGAGGATGTCGGCTAATTGTTCCAATTCCTCCATCCGGCCCATTCTCCGGCACATGATTTCCTGAAGAGCACGCTCCGGGTTCTGCTTCATCATGTGCCAGTAGTATCGGGTCTGGAGGGGATTGGCCTTCATAAAGCGGAGCACGGCGGCCTCAATCTCCGGGTCAACCGGATTGGCAGGGGTTTCGTCCATGTTGAACCACGATGGCCCTGGCGGGAGGCTCCTGGAAGGAACCTCCCGCCGATTGCTCAGATAGGAATGCTGACACCAACCTTAGTACTGGGCGGCGGGGCAAATTCGATATTCGCCTTGGCTCTGCCGATGCCCTTGATGAAGGCCGCCGCACGCATGATTGGGTTTGTCGTCTTGATCTTTTCGGCAACCTTCTGGGCCACTTCGGGATTCTGATTCGCCCACTCCCTGACTTGCGGTGCTTGCAAGGCGTTCCTTTCGGCAATGGCATCGTGCTTGAACATGGTGCGAAGCATGAAACTGCGGATTGCCCTGTCGGGATGTTCTTTCACAAGCTTTGAGTAGTGCTCGGTGATTTCAGGATTGTCGCCCATGAATTTAGTCAAACGTGCGTCAATCTGCGCGTTGAAGGAAAATCCTTCGGTCGTAATGCCTCGTTCAATCGATACGCCCGGCGAGGCAACGGCGGGCTGATTTTTCTCTTGGATTTTAGCCATAGTATATTAGGTGGTTGGTTTGCCGGTCGCTTTCTCAGGATCGGCTATGTTTTTATTTGGTTTGGGGTTTAAGCGGGAACATCTTCAAATTCCGCCGCGAAGACGTACACATCGGGTTCGTCGGGAACCGGCGCGCCGACCAAGTTCCGTAATGCCATGTCAAACTGACCGGCGATTTCATCGGCGGTGTAAGACGCCAGAATGAACCGCATCAGCGTTTGAGCATTGGGAGCCTGGCCGATCTCGGCCAGATGATCCGACAGTTTTTGCGATGCTTCGTAATAGGTCTTCGCCACGTCGTCGGGCAATGGAACCGTGATATGTGTCATTTCTTTCCTTTCGTTTGGATTGGGTTGGGGTTGTTGGGGGTGAACCATGAAAATGGCCACCACCAAGATTTCTGGTCGGTGAGTTTCGGTACAGGGGGTGGAACGGGATGGCTTTGCGCGGCCAAATCCTGTTGCAGCTTGGTTAGCTGCTCCTGAAGGTCGGCCACCTGTTTTTTCAAAGCTTCATTGGAGGCGGCGACTTCATGGGCCTTTTTAACTTCATCCTGCAACTTTTTAAGTTCCTCACCTAGTTGCTGGTTCTGCTCGAAGGTCGCTTGCAAAAGCTGGTTTTGCTGTTGGATTTTTTGTTCCAGTTCGCCGGTCATGGCCGCCGTTTGCTTGGCCGGATCATTGACGGCCACGGTGGGGCCGAGTGGAACCGCTGTGGAAACGGTCGGGTTGAAATTCCACGTCGGCGGCTGCTCGGCGCGATAAACGGTATGCGCCTCGTGCATGACGGATGGATCATTCACGTCTTCATAACGCCCCGCGGGATATGCTTTCAACACCTCGGGATTACGCACGTCATCGGCATTGGGCAGACTGAGGGCCGTACCCGGCACGGTGGCTGGTAGATCGGATGCCGGTGTATCGGCCAGAGGCTTTCCCGTACTGCATCCGACAAAAAATAAGGGGATAAGAAGGTAGATAAGTTTCATGGTTGATTAGGTGTGGGTTTGTTTACTGATTTCTCCTGGCTAAGAGTCGATTCACCTTTCCTCGCTTTTTCGAGGTCAATGGTCTGCATGACGTAGAGGTAAAACTGCTTGCCGGCCGGTACGCGGACGTAGAAACCATCTCGCTTGATGGAATCGAGGATTTGTTGGGCGTATTGATTGAGCACGGCGCTCGCGCCCTGCAGGGCGGCATTCTTCGGAGTGGATAGAGGGGTTTGCTGAGTCTGCCCCGTGAGGGCGTTGGAACTCGTCGTGGTGTCCTGCAATCCCGTGGTGGCCGCACTCAGAAACGTGGCCGCAAAGAGTTTGATTTCAGCCCAATTGTCAGTCTTGAGAATGTCCCCGCGCAAACCGGCTGAACCGTCCGTCAGCGCCCATGTGCCGTAGCGGTAGTCGCGTTCCATATCGAGGGCAACGCCATGCAGCGGAAGCTCCGCACCATTCAGCCTATCGGTGGTGCGCCACACGATGTACCAGTTGTCTTCGCTGGCGATTCGTTCGCGGGAGCGATCCACCTGGGCCTTGCCGTGAACCTCGGCGCCAGCCGGGATAATCAGTTTTCCATCGTGGTAAACATCCTCGGAAACAAAACCAATGATGGGGGTCTCTATCTTGGCCGAATCAATCGTGATGATCGTTTCGCAGGGAATGAGCCGCCCATAAGGTGCATATTCCTCTGATACGTCGATCTCGCCGGAGTCGGCATTATAAAGAGAGATGGGAAGGACGGGTGGAGCTTTAGCAGGGGTAGAGTTTGAATCGCTGTTATTTGGTTCGCGCAATGACAGAAGACCGGGGATGACGAAACGGGAACCGTTGCGGTCAACGGAAGTCGGCTGATTCTTGTCCCCGGTGGCCTCCGACTTGGGTTCAGCCTCCGGCTTCGTGGCCGTCGCTTTCGATGGAGGCGCAAATCCGTAATAAACGGTGCAGCCGATGCCGATAAGTCCGAGAAAGAGGGTGATCTTGCCCGTTTTGCTTTTGAAGAAGTCTAAAAACTTCCGTGGGTCCATGAACACAAGTGTCCAAGAATCCGCGAAACAACCTTACTGAGTAGTGGGTGTGTTTGTCCGAGTTTACGCAAGTAATGGCGATTCAGAACCAGCGTGCGGAAAATTACCTTCGGTACGCTTGGTTTCCAGAAGGCAACTTGCGTCGGCATACAATGACGTTTTCTTCTTTCGACCAATGTTCCGGGTTTTGATAAATGGTAGTATAAGGGTCAGAGATTATTTCCATTCGTGTTAGGTCAAATCGGCCGCCCCCCAAGGCAGGAAGCAAGTATAAGAAGTAGGTCTCGCGAAGAATGGATGCGACTTCCAATTCTGCTGATGACCAGAAAAATTGAAACGAGTCGGCAGGAACAGCTTTGACTTCGATGAAGCGAGGCGCTCGAATGTCACCGTTAATGCTAAGGCTTTTGATGTCGTAGCAGGCACCTGGATTCTTCGCTGAAACATGGTTTACGAACGAGGCAAATTCCATTCTTACCCGCTTTTTTTCATACTCGAATATGATCGCTTCTGCTGCCGAGCCGAGCACGTCCCTCCGTTTGGCGGTCTCTTGCAGTTGCTTTTTTGAAGTAGCTCCACGGCTGTTCTTTGCCCAAAAATAAAGGTGAGCGGAGTGCTCGTGCAAAAGATAACTGTCGTCTGCTGGCTGGTAAGAAACCATGCCAAACTGCATGAGCAAATTACGCAAGTTGCCATGCTGCAGACGACTCTGGGCCGATGGCCTGCAAATGACCTGTCTCCCGTTGGTGTGGAACTGCGCTAAATAGCCCGCTAAAAGCTTTTGATACGGCCCATCCGATTCGACAATCGCATCTATTATCGATCCTTCACCAAGGAAGCTCTGTGTTGGTTGTGCGTGAAAGCTGTCGGCTCCTGCGGTGAGTTCAAGTTGATCCTGATTTACGTTTACCCAGCCTATCTCTTGGAGAAATTGCAGTGTTTCTGCGAAATGTAAGGCCCGTTCCCGGTACAGACTTTCTACGAATTGGGTTTGCCTCAGTTTGGTAGTACGGAGAATGTCCAAGAGCGCAGCTATGTGGTCGGCTCGAAGGCGAGCGAGCACGTTGTCGGGTTTACTTCTTGAAGAGACGGTCATACGCTTCTAACTCGTCGTCGCCAGCGAACATATCCAAGGAGTAAATCGGGTAATCCCGATCAACAACTGCGCTCATGTTTTGGGCCTTTTTTCTGAGATTACCAAGGATATCCGCATCTATTGTGTCGGTATATTGGAGGAAATGGTAGTGGGCAATTTTATTTTCAGAACCGCCTACGCGATGAATCCGGTCTAAGGATTGAAGGTATTGGGCACAGTTATAAGAGAGATCGTAGTAGATCGCGTGGGAACAGGTTTTGTGAAGCGAGATCGATTCCGAGCACGCTGCTGGATTTGCGACCAGGACGTCCACCCCGCTACCTAACTTGATGAATTGAGTTATTATTTTTTCGCGGGTAAGCTCATCCTGCACGGAAGATGCTTCGGTAGGCGTCTCTCCGTAAATCAGACGAACTCCGTGACCAGCCTCATCTAAACTCGTGCGGATCAACTTTAACGTCTGTACGAAGTTAGACCAGATCAGCACCTTTTCGCCTCGTTTCCGTAATTTACCAACCAATTTGACTAAGGTCTTCAGCTTCGCTGGGATTTCCAGATCATCATAATGCGTGATGATGTCGGCCAACGGGAGATTGCCCTCCAGCAGGTTTTCGTTGTACTCATCGACAGCGCTCCCAAGTAATTTCGCGTAGGATACACCCTGACGGAGTCGCATCATTCGCCCCCGTTTGAGGCGCATCAATAGTTCAACATCGCGGAAATATTCATCATCGACGACGCCACTCAGACGGTCGATTGTTGCGTCATAGATTTGCCTTTCAAACTTACCCATTTTCACTTGAATGGGCTCATTGAACTCTTGTGGGGCGAGCCCTAAATCCTGTTTCCGTACACGATAAAACAGAGGGCCTACGGTTTTTTGAAGCGTAGCCACTGCTGCCGAATCATTCTTTTTTTGAACGTAGGACTCAATCTTGATTCGTTCACTCTGGCTCAATGGAGGACAGTCAGGCCACAAGGCGTCAAACAAATTAAACGAGTCTGAGTAGGTCCGTGGGAAAGGCGTACCTGTAAGTATGCAGCGACGAACGGCGAAGGGTGTCACGTTCAATACAGCGTTCGCCCACGCCCCGTCGAGCTGCTTGATGTAATGGGCTTCATCAATGATCAAGAAAAACCGCAGGCCTCGCTCTTTGAAGAGCCGTCGTACTCTCTCCCAATCACGCTGTATCGTTTGAAATGAAGTAAGGTAGAGATCGCAGAAGTTATCCTTGCCGGGAGAATATTTACTTCGACGTTCTTCGATGTCACCGCCTGCTAGTACCGCGACCGAGGGCTTAATCCCAAGCACTTCGCGAAATTCCACTTGCCACGGACTGAAGCATGCGGGCGGACCTACTACGAAAAGAGAGTCCACGAGGCCCAAGTGCTTCAGCCAGGCGAAAACAGTGAGTACCACCGTAGTCTTACCGCTACCTGGAACTGAGAAGTTTGCCCCGTTGACTACCGCCAGTAGGTGCAAGGCAGCTTTGATTTGGTGTTCCTTTAGCTTGCGGGGAATCTTGTTTCCCAGGAAGTCGATGAAATCTTCAGGCCGATGGGTCGCTACGTCCCCGTCTTTGATGGCTTCTCCCTGGCGTAATGCTAGGAGAAGGTCGGCCCTTATCGCTGCCAATGCCTCGCGACTAGAAGCGACTTCGGACGACAGGGCGTAGGGAATTTTACCACGCGTTAGATGGGAGATTAGTTTTTCAAGCGGGACGTGAATTTCGCTAGCCGAAAGCACGAACGACTTTGATTCGGGAATGTGTTTGAACCCCCAGAAATTTAACTGACTCTGGTGCTTCCCGACAATGGCACCATTCTTGTCGATAACGGCAAGTTGATTTCCATTTAACTTAATGTCGACCATTATTTTTTCCGCGCCAGCGACTCAAAACTTTTCTTGGCATCATAAATCTCGCTTTCGATTTCTTTAGCTCGTTTTTGAATGTCGGAGGCTAATTGGCGAGCCCTTGCATAATCCGCGACCCCCATACTGTCGACACTCATCTTATCGTGGTTCAGTTTTTGAAGAGCAGCTTCCAAAAGCGTGAGCGGTGTTTCCTTTTGTAAATCACGCTCCTGACTCTCGATAGCCTTCTTTAGATGATTGATGATTGATTGTTTATT
Source organism: Verrucomicrobiota bacterium (assembly GCA_013286145.1). Classification (GTDB taxonomy): domain Bacteria; phylum Verrucomicrobiota; class Verrucomicrobiia; order Methylacidiphilales; family UBA1321; genus JABDGH01. The sequence goes on along the minus strand of JABDGH010000020.1, from coordinate 17,041 downwards.
CTTGTCGGCCCATTTCTCATCCTCCGCTTCAATAGAAAGCGGCTGACCATCTTTATCCAGCCGATCTTTCGGGGACAATATCGGCTCCACCTCGTCGCTGATCTTCATCAATTCCTTACGACTGACCTTATTAGCGGACAGCCTTCGTAATTCTCGCATTACTTGGTGAAGCTTACGGAGACCTGCGGCGGGAAGATCGCGAAAGCGTATGATCTTAAAAACAGCATCCTCCAACTCGCCGATCTCTTCTTCCTCAATCCCATTCTCCAGCATCCATTTTGGATTTTGAAATTTGGTATAATAGGTTTCGCTGTAATCTTTGAACGCCTGCCAACGGCCTTCACGATCACCGCGCCCTGACGAGACGGTGCCGTATAAGCCTGCCCTACCAAAAGTAGCAAGGTATCGATCAATGCAGTCCAATGGCTGTAAGAACTCTTGGTTAACTTTATCAATAGCTTGGTTGAGTTCTTTTTCAGGTGCCCGGACATAACGTGGATCGTCAAGAAGTTGCATCTTGAGGCTATATCCCATTTCGATTTTGCGCTTAATGGTAAGTGCCTGATCAAAACCGTAGTACTCGGCTTTCCCATCCCTCTGCAACTGATACCTGTTTTCCAACTGCTCGATTTCCAAGAGCGTCGGAGGTCCTCCCGCCTCTCCAATACCCGGCAAGATTACCACCTTCATCGTCTGGAATTCAGGCTTACCTGGAAAATCCTTCTTAAGGGTCTCCAAGGCCATTTTGCGGCGATTTCCATTGATCAGGAATCCATCACAAGTGATCACTGCCGGTTCGGATTGGCCGGTATGCTCGATGGACTTCATCAGCTCTTCGGTCTTTTCAGGATCTTTTGCGCTCAAGTACCCGTAAAGAATTGCTTGGGCGGCCTCGTCCTTCTCGTGCAAAATACCATTCCGACGTTCGTAATCAAAAACGTCGGAAGCAATTCTACCGTTATCCTTGCGGTACCTGAGAAGGTCTACGGGAACCTGCCAAATGTCACGTTCTACGCCGTTCAGCTTTTCGTCTCGAAAATTAATGACGTCTTTACTGGGTTTTGAACCCTGCGTTCTCTTCTGCGCAATCAACGCCGCAAAATCCTCAATGATTTCTCGGTGTGGGGCAGTGGTGATGGGGTTCATTAAAGCGTCTCTTCTGTGAGTAAAATGTACGGTATTTGTATCCAGCGCCGACACGCAGGATTCCGTATGGTGCTCCCCGAAGCTTGGTTGTTGCAATAACGATATGAGGAAAAACCTCCTGCATTTTTCCTTGGGCAGGAGCGATGTGGCGGCTATTAAGGGGGTAGGATGTCTGCTTTTGGCTATTTTGGCTCTAAACTACGGCTGGCCTCGCAATTTTGCCGAGAGCTGCCCCCCCACCATGCCTGGGTCGAGCTTTTTTGCGGGTCGGCGGCGATGACGATTGCCAAAAAGCCCGCAAGCATCGAAATTATTAACGATGTTAACGACAGCATCATCAACTTTTACCGTCAACTCAGAAATAACGGGAACCGCCTACGGAAACTGATCCAGTTGACCCCGTACGCGCGGCAAGAATTGGCTCTTGCTCGTCAGGAAGACGATGGAGACTCAGACTTAGAAAGGGCGCGTAAATTTTTTGTCACGGCGATGATGGCAATTAACGGAAGCTTCGGTACCTCGCCCGGTGGGTTTTCTTTCAGCAATTCCTATTCACGGAATGGAATGGAAGCGCGCGTTAATCGCTGGCATCGAATGCACGAATATCTTGAGGAGGTAACGACAAGACTTGCGTCAGTGCGAATCGAAAATTTGGATGCTCTCAAACTTTTTGCAAAGTATTCTGATCGACCGGCAACGCTGGTCTATTTTGATCCGCCTTATTTGGCAGAACGAGTAAACGGGTACGACCACGATGCTAACACGTCTGAATTTCACGAGAAAATCCTCAACGCTATTGTTGAGGCTAAGTGCATGGTTTTTATCAGCGGGTACGAAAATGAACTTTACGACAGCTATCTCACAAAAAGTTTGGGGTGGTCCAAGCAGGTGGTCAGGGCAACCACAAAAGGCAATAACGGGAAGAGTTTCGAGCGAAGTGAAGTAATTTGGTTCAATCCCGCATATCAAAAAGCTTTGGCGTCGAAAAGCATAGCTATCCGATTATCAGAAAAGGAAAAAAAGGATCGCAAGTTGAATCCCCAGAGGCAGTGAAAGCTCCGGCATCTGGCACTTTGGCGCTGGCAACAGACCGGAGAGTTTGGTCACTACACTTGTTTAGCTCTATTCGCACAACACCAATCAAAAATTAGTTCCGCCACTTCTTGCCATTCCTCAGCCTGAGCACTACTCAGCTGTCCTCTCACCTGACTTAGTGGAGTGGAGCTACAGTACTGCACAAAGGCACCCAAAGACTTACCAAATCCAGGGAAAATCAGACAGGTACATCCCTCTGCTCGCGTTACATTGGCACAGGTGTTCGCTGCAAGGCAGGGCAGTTGCGAAATGTCTCTAGTTTGTCTCGCCATAAGGTCGTTTATCCGAGGTATCCAATAAGTTCTTTCAGGATTGTTCGGGTTAAGGCTAAATAAATCAGCTAATTTATGGCCATCACAGAGATCGATCAAGTAACGCAGTTCCAACTCACCGGCGATTGAGAGAGACTCTAGTGAGTTAACCGCAGCGCGCTTATTGGCATCTCCTGAAATACGAGTGACATAAAATGCGTCGGGTAAAGTGTTCTCCAAATCCCTTCCCCTTGTTCGGGACCAAGCAGCTAAAGCCGGCCCGCCATCGGTGAAGCGATCTTGTATTTGACGGGCTGTGTCTTTGATCGGCCCCCCGGCGTACTTATAATCGCTGTCCACAAAACAGAGAACATTCCTGTGGCTATTTACGTAACCGTCAAAAACCTGTCCAATATTACCTCCACCACCAGGGCCTCGCTCCATAGAAATGGGAAATGCCCTTTGGAAATCCCGAGGAATCATCGCCTTCGTAATACAGTCATAAACAGCAACATCATCTAAATTTTCGCCCAATACTACCGTAGAGTTGAGTTTCTCAGGTCGATCAATCCAAGCCAATGGAATATCTATCCATGCACGGTTGCCTACCATCCTGCGAGAAGGATTTGGAATAGCTGTTACATGTATATTTCCAACGAGGTTTATGGCACTGAAAAGACGCTGACGTTCTGAATAATGGTCTCTTGCAGATTTTAAAACTTGAATCAACCTCCGCGACCAACCATTGACCATTAGCAGGTGGCTAAGGATTCGTTGCGGTGCGAAGAGCGCGTGACGACCGAAATAAATCTGATCTCCAATGATGTCGAGCGCCTCTCTGATATCTTCAGTCACTTCCCTTTGTAGCGGAATTGCCGCAACAAGACTCTCATCGAGAACTAAAAGCATACAAAAGGACCAATGGTCAAGGAGTCGTGGACAGTTGTTCCGATTCAGTAGTTCGCGGAAAAGGTATTCCCTCTGAACTAGTGAGAAAAAATCCTAGAGGAAAAGGATCAAGCAAGACCCCTTCGTTATTATAGAGGGCAGTCTGCACGTTTGAAATCGTTGATCCATCAGCGTTTGTTGTTCTATCGAAGAATAAAACCTTTGCATCTTCTGGGGAAAATTGCTTTCCACTTATAAGGTGACCAATGCGTTCAACAAAGGTGGGGCTATGGGTCTCAAGCACAAAATGAATTGGTATCTCTTTTCCTTTCAGTATATGGATAGCTGCGGCCATCATATCGACGACTTTGGCCTGCAAAGCCGGATGCAAATGAAGTTCTGGTTGTTCAATAGCAATAAGAAAACCCAAATTTCGATCTCTTGGGCGATAGCCTCGAAGTCGTTTTGTTGAGGAAGCTGTCTCAAATAGACCATCCCTCTGCGTAACATTCCATATTTGCAAGATAAATGGAAGCATTTGGGAAAATCCAAACCCAGTATCGGCCAGCGTAACATCCATCCCGCTGATATTGTCTTGAAGGCGGAGAGTTACCGATGATCCATCTCCAAGAGGAAGAACTTTTATGGTAAAGCCAAAATACTTTTCGGTCCAAACTTGAAAATCCTCCAGGTCGTTCGATGACAATCGGGCTAATACCATCGGAAGATTGGCACCATCTTTTGCAACCTCATCGACAGTAAGATCAGTGATGGGGTAATCTCTTCCTAGAGGGGCTCGTAATGGCGCAAAATATCTTAGTCCGCTAGAAAAAGACGCCATTTCCCTTGCGGCAATCGTAAGTAAGGTCGAAAGGCGGTTTGCGATTAATAAATTTCGCAACTTTAGAAATTGCGAATTAGTTGTATTCCATCGTCTAACAGTTGATTGCCATTTAGACATGGCCGAAGCCCTCTGCATTTCGGCCAGCATTCCATCTGGTGTTCCAATTCGTATTGCATCAAAAACAGCTAGTCTTACTTCTATTGTAGTCCTTCCGTGAAAAATCCAATTTGTAGCAGAAAGCAAACTTTCATTAAACGCACCTGCATCATATTCCGTTTCTTCACTAGTTGCATCAATCCCCTTAGGAAGCGTGCGCAATAGAGGGATTACCCCTCGACCAGACCTTAATGCGATGCGTTCCAACTGCCCTGCTGCGTCATACTCGTTGACAAGCAATTTCGTGATGCTTCCATCTTCGTTTGCTTCGAAACTAATGTGATCCTGCTGTTCATCTCCTAGGTATATATCAGCTCCACATAAATACGAGAAACTCACCTCTTGCCTTCGAGCGGCAAAGGCAACTCGCAGCTTGATCGGCAATTCTTCAATTAGGTTCGGTGATCCGCCGTAGCCTTCATTCCTTGAAGGGAGTTTGAAGCCCAACGTAAACGTGATCTTATTAGAATCTGCTCCCTTGCGAAGGGCTACGGGAAACGGACCATAATCCACGTAACCCCCTCGCAAAAGCAAGCCGCTCCCCGTAACCGTGTCAGTCGATTGCCTCAGTAATGGGAAAAGTCGAATGAACGTGCTTTTTCCGGAACTATTCTCCCCAACAAGCAAAGTGAGCGGAGCTAGGTCGATTTCGCCCGTATCCTTTAAGCTCCGCAGGTTTTGGACTTGGATTGAAAACATTTCGACGAGGCTAACGGGCACTCAGGAGTTTGACGAGTCCTAAGGGTTTTGGGCGATGCTCCAGGAAGAACCCACTGGATCAGGATACGACCATTCTCCAAGGGCTTTTTCGCCTTGAACACTTTTGATGTTCGATAGGGTGATGATCTTTTCGCCACGGCACAATTTTACCCGATCTTTGGGGAACTCGACTTCTTCACAAAAAGCGACCTTTCCGGTAAACGACCACATTTGCTGGTTACGTTTCTTTACAGGGAGCCCCTCCTAGTACTGATCCCAGCGGAATTTTTCAACCGCTTCCTTTAAACCGGCAGACTATTTGCCAAGAGATAATGGGATCTCCGGCAACTGCCGATTGACTATTACATTGAATGTATTCGTGACGGCCAGATTATTGCGCCCACCATTCGGCGTGCCAGTGACAACGAAATAAGCCAGTGAAACGCTCGGCTCGACCTTCTTTGTCTCGGGATTGAGATAGGCAGGCGGCATGATACCGGAGGCGTCGGACAAGGCGCTGTAAAACACGTCCAATCCCACGCGAACCGCGAGCGATTGCGGCTGATAGTAAATCTCCCGGTCGCTGTGGTTATAGAGGAGAATCTTGAAAACAAGCGTATCTTCCGGCTCGAAGCGGAACACTTCGGCCACCTCAACCTCAAAATCCTTGTACGGAATCCGGTTGTGGGGCTGGGCGGTATCGACCTGAGGAATGGCCTCGGGATATTGCGATTGAATGAGACGGTAAGCTTTCGCCTTGTCGAGCAAGCCAAGTAACCTGATTGGGCCAAGGCTATCTTTTTGCGAAGTGGCTCCCACCTCGGCAGGCTGATAAAATGTAACCGAGTTGAATGGCTCGGGGTCGGTCTGGATTTCGAGCACATAGGTTTTCCGATTCCACACGACATTCAGGTTCGCGGAAGCGGGTTCCTGCAAGGCGCGAATTGAAAAGAAATAGCGGTCCTTGGCATGACTGAGCAAGACCGCTGCGGGGTATTTTGGATCAATGGTGATGTTCGCGCCTTCCAAGGCACTGATTGAACTTGGGAACATGATCGTCGTCGTCTGGTTCCTGCCGACCTTGATCTGGTACACCGTCCGGTCATCGAGCGGAAATTGCTTGATGGCCTTGTAGTTTGGGCCGGTCTGCGCGAGGGCCGGGACGGTGAGGAGGAGCGTGAGGATTATTGAATGTCGAATTGCCATACAGCGAGGGGGAAGCGACCGTTTGCGGTCAGGTTGGGGTTGCGAAGGAGAGTGAAACGGGCCTTGAAAGTGGGAGATTCGGTGAAAGGCTGGTCGTTGAAGATGCCAACGCGGATTAATTGTCCCGTCACCTCGACCAGCACCTCGTCATTGCGGGTCTTCAGGATGTCGATCTTGAAAATCTCAACTTTCTGGTGAATCTGCTTTGCCTGAAATTCCGTCCGTTGCTGGGAAAGGATTTTTTTTGCCTTTTCCAAGGCATCGGTCAGAAACATTTTTTCCAAAATGTCCGGGTAATCGTACCCGTTTGGGTTTCTTTCAAAGAGGGCAATGCAAGCCAACAGGGCTTGGGAGGTGTGGAGTTTCGTCGCGTCCTCAAAATTGAGAAGGGGCGCAATGTGGTAGGTGCCGGTTTCGTCAAGGATCACGACCCGTTCTCGGGTGCGATAGGCCGAGATGATTAAATAAGGTTCCACCAGGGCGGCAGCGAGTGAGACTACCGCCACAAGGAACCACATGCGGGCCGCCCAACCGTGGTTGGCAAACATGCGCAGGACATTCGGAGCGGCCTGCGGCAGTTTGGGAGCCGTAGGTGGAACGGGTGTTTCGAGTGGAGTTTCAGTCATATTAGTAAGAGACGGCGGTGGGGATTTGGTTCAATTCCTGCACGCTCATAGCAAAGACTTCTCCGCTCGGATCGCTTACGAGGTCGATGGTTGGAGCGGCGGATCGTGGTTGCGTATGGCCGCGAGGAGGGAGCGCCATTGCGGAAGTTGGTGAAGGTGAAAATGAGGGGCTGGTCAAAGTCGCCATTGGTCCCGATGCGGAATCCGGGAGAGCGGCTTGTGCCCCCCGTCCCATGAGAGCGGGTAAAGTAGGTGGTGCTCCCAGGGCGGCACGCTGCATCGGGCCCATGAGTGAAGGCAGCGATGAACTTGGCGTATAAGCTGGCGCGATGCTCCCGCCGCCGGATGAGGGCGCTGCCGGTGGAGTCGAGGGAGATGAACCGCTACTGGAATCCGAAGCGGGTGGTGGCGTCTCTCCCCCTCCTCCACCCCCGCCAAGGCGGGCCATGCCAGCGGCGGCCAAACCAAATTGAAGGGCTTGGCCGACCGTGGATGACATGGGAGAGCCGGAGCAAAAAAGTGCCTGCATGACAATGGGCGTGGCGAGACTTCCCAAAATCAGCCAAACGGCGACGAATCCAGCGATGACAAATGAGGCCGGTCCCCATTCAGTGGCGGTGCCCACGGCCACAGCACCTACGGCGGCAACGGCGGTGGCAATGCTGTTGAGAAGAGCATCGCCCACCATATCAACCACAGCAAAACCAATGGGCCACGCAAGAATGGCGAGCGTCTGCTGAATATAACGGATGGCGAGGCCCTTGGTGCCATCAAAGGCGAACAGACTAAGCGCAATGGGCAGGAACAAATAGCAAAGGCACTCCATGATGTACTGAAAAAACATCATCGGGACTTGAATGATTGCTCCCAACCAGACAATGATCCACGCCAAGGCGTACTGAACCGCCCGCCAGATGGAACCGCTCACGTCGAGCCAGTTGATCTTGCCATCAGGCGGTTGCAGGGACTGCATCAGTTTCGTGCCGGTGCCATCAACGCTTCCCGTGAAATCCTGTTGAATCTGCACGGCCATGTCCCAAAAGCTGTCCCGGATCATGTTGAACCAGAACGGCAATGTGGCGATGAACGCGCAAATAATCGCGTTGGTCATCAACGGTCGCAGCAAATGGTTGAGGTCAGTGCTGCCGGTGCCGGTACGAACGATGATTGAAATAGTCAGCACGAAAAAGCAGATGAAGCGGAACTGCGTGTTCAACTGTTCCACCATCGGTTGAAGGGTGGGAATGAATTGGGCAATGGTCATGGAGAGTGCTTTTCGCTTTGCTTATACGCGGGTTTAGTCAATAGGTTGTCCCACCACTGCTTGTCCGTGGATGGAGGCGGCGAACCGACATGATGCTCCGATGGAAGCGAGGCCAGAAGCGGCACCAAAGGCTGGAGTGAGCTGACAACGAGAATGCCCAGGAGGACGTATAGAATCATGCGGAGCAAGCCCTGCTTTTTGCGCTCGAAACGCATAAGCTCGTTGTAACGGGCACTTTCAACCCTGGTAATAAGCTGGTGTCTCTCCGCAGTGGAAACGGTGGCCTCGGCCATCGTGGTCAAGACGGTGAGTTCGATGTCTTCTTTGGTCATAATTTGAATGAGTTGGGTAAGGTGTTTATTTGAAGTCGGTGCGGTCGCTGCTGATTTGTCCCGACCACTTCATGAAGTTCTGCATCGAGACATTCATCTCATGGTCGGCTGATTCATTCGCAGCCTGGGCCTTCATGTCCTTGTCGTTTTGATTGGCAATATTTTGGGTGACGATCTGGTCGGTGGAGGTTTGTTGCTGCTGACCGAGCGCGGCAATTTGACCGTCAATCGCGTTCACCTGAGCAGTGAGTTTTTGCACGGTACTCTGATCCGGCGCGGTCTGAATTTGTGCCAGCGTGGTCGCTTTCTGCTGCTGCAACCCTTGGATCTGCGAAAGCGTGCTTTGAATGACATTGCCGACATTGGCATTCTGGTTCTGGATCGCTGCAAAGCTCGTGAAGTGACTCGGATCAAAGTTCATGGATAAACCGTCCGGGGTCAGATTTTGGACGGAGCTGAACAATTGGGAGCCGGAATTTTCCAACGCCTTCGCGCCGTCCACGGTCTGGTTAAGAGCCGAAGTCAGTTGCCCAACCGATTTAGTCAAGCCAGTTGAGTCGAGTAATTGCAATTGCATCGCCTGCGCTGCCTGGGCGGGATTGCCGATATAACCCTCGACCGTCTGGGCAATCTGAATCTGCTGCTGGAACTGCTGGATTTGCGTGTTCAATGCCTGAATGGATTCGAGCCATTTGGCGATGTCCTCGGTATGATTCAATTGGGCAATCGGGTCAGCAACGACCGCGACGGAGTATTGAGCCTGAGCCTTCGGCACAAGCAGCAATGAGGTAATGACGATAAGGATGAGGAGTTTGATTTTCATTTATTTGGATTCCTGAACGGGGATGTATTCGGTGGTGGGGACGGTGACGACACCGTTATTGGTGGTGCCGCCGGTGGTTATCGGCAGATAAGTGGTACGCGGCTGCGTTGTCGGCGGGTGCAGATTCTTCTGCTGGTTTTGCACGATCCAGTATTCCTGTTTGACCGTATCGCTACGGCCCAGCAGATAACCCACTTTATGAGCGCCGGTCCCTTCGGGTCCTGGTGGGTTGGTGGTCGCGCAGGCCGCGAGGCAAAGAGTGAAGAGTGAAAATAAGAGAGGTCGTTTCATCATGGATTCTTTTTCGTTATTAAGGATTTTTATTGGAACTGTTGGAGTCCGTAGGATGGTCGGAAGAGGTAGGGGTGACGGATGAATCGGCATTCAAGTCGTCAAACAGAATTGCTCCGATGCCGGTGCCAATACCTGCAACGCCGAGTCCAATGCCTGCATAGGTGAGCGTTTGGTTCAGATTCTTCGACTTGTTCAGGCTGTTAACCTGATTTTGCAGACTCAAAACCGTCGAGGAATTGCCGCCTTGTAACTTGGCAATTTCACTTTCCAGTTTGGCGTTCTCGTCAGCCTGAGTAGCCTCGAAATTGGTGAGCTGCGTTTGCAGACTCCCTAGTGCGGCCTGAGTAGCGACTTGCTGGCTTTGCAGGGCTGCGAGATTGGATTCGTCGGTTTGTTGCTGAGCGGCAGTGGCAGTTTGCTGCTGTTGGAGCGTTGCGATGGCCGAACTCATATCACCCGCCGCATTTTGGAGAGCGGTAATTTCGCGTTGCTGTTGGGCAAGAGACATTTCGTCGGTTTGAATCTGAGCCTGGGTCGCAGTTTGGGCTTCCTGCAAAGACGCGATGGCGGAACTATTGTCGCCTACACTGTTTTGCAGAGTGGCAAGCTCACTCTGCTGTTGTGCAAACGTCGCTTCATCGCTCTGCAATTGGGCTATGGACGAGGCTTGCTCTTGCTGCAACGTGGTAACGGCAGTTGAATCGTTCGGAAGATTTTGGAGAGCGGTGATCTCCGCCTGCTGTTGAGTTGCGGTAGTTTCGTCTGCCGTGGCCCGATTTTGCAGCGCCGTAATCGCTGAAGAATTGGTATTGATCTCGCCCTGGAGCGTATTTTGAATCGTCGCCAGTTGAGTTTGAAGGGCGGCAACATTGCTCGCGTCAGCCGCTTCAGCGGTCTGCAATGTGGAAATCTGGCTGGACTGATTAGTTTGCCCCGTCTGAAGGGCACCAATCTGGTCAGAAATAGACGATTCATTTGTCTGGATCGTCGTGATGTCATCTTCAACCGTGCTAATCGCGCTGGCAGCTCCAGACGGGGGTTCATTGGGTGCAATGACCGTGACTGCTTGGGGAGACGTCAGGGAAAGCCCGTAACTCACAGACACGGTATGAGTCCCTGCAGTCAGCGTTGGCGTGACGTAATTGACTGTCGCTTGGGAGAAGAAAAAACCGTTTGCCGTTGCCACCTGAGTGCCATCGACCTTGAGCGTTGTTGATCCACCCGAAGAGGTGATGACATCAATCGGCCCCGGTGTGGTCAGAGTAACGGTAAAAGTGGTATTGCCGTTACCATCGAAATCCTGAGCTTTAATCCATTGGGCGTTGCCGGGAGTGATCCATCCGAGCGTGAGCACGATGGCCAATAGTGCAGTCGAGAGTTTCATAATTTGGATTTTGTCTTTCTTAAGCCTCAAGCGAGGCGGGGTTGTTCTGGCGAGTTGGTAATATTTCGGATGGTTCCGCAGAGAGCGGGCTGCGTCGTGGGGGAGTAGTAACAGATGGAGGAAAATTTCTGTCCGGCTGCCTGCTGTTCCGGCAACGGGTAATGCTGAATGGCATCAATCGTCACCTCGGGAAGCTTGATGTCGTGTGAGATGTCTTCCAAATCCGAGCGGTCAAATTGGCGCATTAGAAAGAACTGCTTCGAGTTCCCCATGATGACCGGACGGATGCGGGTCGATTTGAATTTGCTGTACTGCTGTACTATTGAAATCGTCCAGCAGTTGAACTTGCGAAGCTGGGCGTAGCTCTCGGCCACGATCTTCTCGCCCCCTGGCACGTCGAGGAACCGGGCCACTTCCTCGAAGATGATCCGCTTCCAGAGTAAGCGAGGGAGCGTGATGATGTGCTGGCGTGTAAAGCCGGAGATGAGCAGACCAGCGGCGGTTTTAAGTTCAACCGCCTGCTCCGGGATATAGCCCAGCTCGAAATGAGCTACTTTTCCCGTGATGGAAACATTGGTCTGCCCATCGAAGAGTTTTCCGTACTGCCCGCTGGCCGTCCATGCGGTCAGCAAGGTTGCGATATGGTCGATGTCCTCCTTCTTGTGTTCGGGGAACCGGGAAAAGAACATCAAATCAATGAGAGCGGAATGGGTTGGAAATTCGTGGGGCTTGAAGAGGCTGTAGGCCGTGGCCATGACAAGGCGCTCGGTTTCCGGCTCCTTGATGAACTTGGTGATCTCGGATGGCGTGAGACGGTGGTAAAATGACAACGCTTCGTCTTCGTTGGCGTTCATCCGGTCGCGTAGATCGGCAAACGCTTCAAGATGGGTGGTCCCCATTTCCATCTTTTCCCCGCGCCAGCGATGGACGGCGCAGGCACGGCGCTGGATGTCGGTTAGTAAATTCGGGTTCTTGTTCGCCCACTCCTGAAAAGTATCAATGTAGAGTTGATTGACGTACTGCCCGATTTGAGCCTGGCGAAGCTGTTGTTTTTCCGGGTCGTTCGATTCCCCAATCATTTTGGAAACCAGGGCAACCGCCGTGGCGATATGAAGCTGGTTGAGTGGCAATCCCTGGGTGTCGAGATAGTTGATGGTCAACTGGCCATCCGGGTGAATTAGGATCGGCTTTTCGCCCAGGCTCTCGGTGAATTTCTTATATGACAACCCTTCTTCAATGATGACGTTGTAGTGGTAATAGAGCTGGGTCTGCGAAAGGAGGTCGTCCATGTGGTACGACTTGCCCGCGCCGGTCATGCCGATGAGGACGGAATGCTGCGGTGTCCCGCCCACGAAAGTTTTGACGCCAACCAGATTACCGTTGGTGCCGTCATAGATCGCCTCAGCGTCCTTCAAATGGGCCGTGAAGGTCGACGAAAACGGAAGCATATCCGCGAGGTATTGATCTTCAGCGTACAGATTGCGATGCCGATAACTGCTCCCTGTCCATCCCGGCCAACTGGCAAAAAAGAGTTTCTTGGCCGTGGTTGGTAACGCGGTTTCGTGAACCTGCGCGCCGTTCATGTTATTTACCGCATTGCGGATGGCGGCACTTTTGGATTGCAGGCCGGTCTCGGTACTGTCCCAGACGCGAATGAGATACTGGACGTTAAAGGGAAATGAAAAGCCCTGGGCAAGTGAGTCAATTTTCTTTTCCTTCTTTTTCAGGGCAACGGCAATGGATTGCTTGCCATCCTCGCGGTAATCGCCGCGCAGCCGGTCCATCGCCTTTTCCTCCTTGGAGATTTCCTGCCGAACCGGGATCGGTTCGAGGTTGATGGTGATTTGATAATCGAGAAACGGCAGGCTGGTCAGCCGATGAATCAGGCTCGGGTAAGTCTTCTGCGGCCACCGTTTGAGGGAAAAAATGTTGTGGTAGTGACTATCGAGATAGAAGCCCGTCTTCTCGTTGAATCCCACGCCATCCCCATGCCAGCACAATTCCTGAATGGTCAGGTCGGGATGATAGAGTTCTGCAAAATTGAGTTCAAAGCGGTCGGCCAAAGTAGGATTGAGAAACAGGCTGTAATAACTGAAGTGGTCGAGATCGCTCATTGGCTCCAGCGTGGTGCCGTTGCCAAAGATGGTCGTGAGGGTGGTGCCGATTTCTCCGAAATCGCTTTTCAACTGCTTGAGCGTCTTTTCGTAATAGTCGAGGAGACCGGCACGAGTCTTCAGCGAACCCGAATAGGTCTCGATGTCCTGGGATATGAAGAGAACAAGTTGTTCCCGGCGCAACGTGCGGTGGAGCATCCGCTGCCAGTATCGGGAAAACCGTTCATTGCGGATGCGCTTGATGTAGTCGTGAGTCCCCTTGGCCGTTTCCTCGTGGTAGTGGACGAGTTCCTTTTTATAGTCGGAATTGCACGTCCACTGAATTTGCGCCCGCTGGTTGGAATTGAGTGTGGCGAGGAAAATGCGGATTTTGTCCTGAAACTCATTCAGGAGTGCAACGGATGCGTTATGCAGGTCGGGCGGTTCAAGAATGAACCCCTTGCAGGCCAAGCCTCCGGTTTCGAGATTGCCGTAAAGGATGAGACCTTCGGCAAAATGGCCGTTGGGTGCTTTATCGTGTCGTTTCATTTGAGTCGTCGAAAGGAATCCTGGTTACTGGTGACAGGCGTGAACCCCCGGCCACTCGCCCAGAGATCGAACAAGTCCCGGTCGTAACCGGGAGGCTTGCCCTGTTTGAAGAGGAGCACATAGGTCAGTGTCCCACCGAAGGGCACAGCCCCGATCAATCCACTGACGAGCCAATGGACATGAAACATGGCAAAGAGAATCAGCAATACACCGATGGACAGGGCGGCTGAGGCCACGACGGGCATAAACAGATTCCCGTCGAGGCCCCATACGGAGCCTCCCGAGTCGTCAGCAGCATTGGTATCAGTGAGACGAAGATTCATAAAGGCGAGTCCGGGAATGTGCCGCGCTTAGAAGCTGGGGGTCAGAGCCGCTCCGCTCAGGCCGAAGATGGCAAATAACGCGCCCATGATGGCGGCAGCACCCGCAATGATGATCCCGGCGATGATGCCCGCCTTGCCGTCCGGGTCGCCTTTGGAAATGGCGTTCGCGCCGCCCCAGATTTTGAGGACGCCCCAAATGAACCCAAACATGAACATGATCCCGAGCGCGAGGGAGAAACCCTGCTGCAATTGTCCGCTGGCCCCACCGCCGCCGGTCTGGGCGAAGATCATGGTACCAAGGACGGGATGAGCGCCGAGGGTGAGTGAACCGAGTACGAGTTTTCCAGACGAACTGGCCAGTGCGGAAGAAGAGGTAGTTATCACGCCGCCTACTTCATCATTTATGGGCGCTTCCCCCTCACTGAGTAGTGGCTGTGTTTGCGCAAGTTTACGCGAGTAGTAGTCGCCCTTGAGCGATGGCCCCGTTTTCGAGGGAAAACAGCCTTATTTTCCTCGCAATGAACAACCACTCTTCTCAACGACTCCAACATATTCACTCTCACCTATCCAATGAAATTCGCGGACAGGAGCATGTCATCCCTCGTGTCTGCTCCGTCCTGCGTCGTGGCGAAATCGGCCTGGCCAATGCCTCGCGCCCTCGCGGCTCGTTCCTTTTTGTGGGGCCAACCGGCGTCGGCAAGACCGAGATGACGGTCTGCTTCTCCGACTATCTTTTCGGCCCCGGCCATGCCCATCGATTTGATATGTCGGAATTTCAGAATCAATCTTCCGTGGGTCTGTTACTTGGCCAGAGCGTAACCGAAATTGGAATGCTGGGCCGCGCCCTGGCCAAAGCCGATCATGGCACGCTGCTCTTTGATGAAATGGAAAAAGCGCATCCGCTCGTGCTCGATCTCTTTTTGCAAATCCTCGATGCCGGACGGATTACCCTGGCAACGGGCGAAACTAAAAACCTCAACGGTTACTATGTCGTCTTCACTTCCAACATCGGGGCGTCGGAAGCGATGCGAATGGAAAACTCGGCCTTTGCCACCATTGAACGCACAGTGCTTAAACGGGTCGATCAAACGCTGCGGCCCGAATTGGTGGCCCGTATCAACGAAAAGGTCGTCTTCACCCGGCTGACGTTTGAAGTGCAGCGACAAATCTGCGTGCTCATGGTCAACCGGGAGATGGAACGGCTCAAACATCTGAGTTATTCACTCACCGTTGAGCCGCCTGCTTTGGAATTTCTCATCCGTGAAGGTTATCATCGCACCCTGGGCGCTCGCCCCATGCGGAACACCGTGGAGCGTTACCTTCAGGATGCCATTGTCCATGATGTCATGGAAGGTGGTGACGGTTCCGGTAACGTGATCGTCGAAGCCTCCGGCAGTAGGCTCTGTTTGGCCAAGTAACTTGGTAGTGGCGGCGCGGGCGTCCAGCAGGCGACCGCGCGGCCACCCATTGCTCCCTCGGTCGGGTGGTGACCAGCGCAAGCGAGCGAAAGGCGGACGCGCAGGCTGGAGGGAACCGGAGGCCGGAGCGGGAGCCGCAGCGAAGTGCGGCGGCTGGCCACGACCCGAGGATATGGGCGGGTAATCGTCAGGCTTTCAAATGGCCAGAAACGAGTTTGGTCATTTCGAACATTGAAACTGACTTTTTGCCGTTGAATACGAGTTTGAGCTTATCATCGGCGTTAATTTGAGTCCGAACTTTGGCATCCTGAAGTTTGTTCTTCTTGATGTATTCCCAAATCTTCTTCGTCAAATCGGTACGAGGAAGGGGCTTCGATCCAACTACAGCCGCCAAGAGGTCATCAGGCTGCACGGGTTTGAGGAAAGCCGCGTTGGGTTTGCGGGCTGTTTTCTTCTTTACGGGCTTCGCGGTTTTCTTAACAGACTTAGAAACAGGTTTTTTTGATGCCATGAAATATAACTCTGGGGCAAACACGTCGAAGCCGCAAGCTAAGCCTTACCTCGGCAATCTTCTACTTAAAATGGCTGACCGGAGATCCCAAGAGTTGCTCGTAAAATTGAAATCGCTAATTTGAAAATATGGAAACGCTCCGCAGTCGGAAAATCACCTCCCTTCTGGAAAACGATGCGTCGTTTCGTTCCGCGACTAATCACGACATTCGTTCCGACCGAGGTGCCCATGTCCAAGACTACCCGGAATTGGTCGAAAAAGTGGCCCAACTCTCATTTTACAACCCGGAGCATGTACTTTTGTTCAGGGGGCAAAAACAGGAATATCCGAATAGTCGGGGCAATACATCAATCAAGCCGACCATTTTCAGACCGATCAGTGGGACAAGACCGCCGGATTCTTTCGAGTTGGCTCGTCGCTATCAAATCCTGAGTAATGCCGAACAGACGCTTTCCGAAAACTTTTCCCAAAGCCGCTTCCTTGGCCGACAACGGATCGTGCGGCATCGTATGCTCCGCTGGGCCATCCTTCAACACTACGAGGTTTGCGGTACTCCTCTCCTCGATGTTACTCATTCGTTACGGGTGGCCGCTTCCTTTGCCACCAACGATGTCTCGGACGCCGAAGCCGTTCTCTATGTTCTCGCCGTGCCAGCCTTATCGGGCAGCGTCACGGCCTCTTCCGAACAGGGCATTCAAACCATTCGATTGAGCAGCATTTGCCCTCCCGATGCACGACGGCCTTATTTTCAGGAGGGATACCTACTGGCTGAGTACCCTGATTTGGTGACGATAAGCGAAAAGCAAAATTATCGTCCCCATGAGATCGACTTTGGCCGGAGATTGCTGGCCAAGTTTCGTCTCCCAGGGTTGGGCTTCTGGTCCAAGGACTATACCGCCATTCCGAATGAGGCGCTTTATCCGAATGAAAGGGACCCGTTGGTCGAGTTCGCTGAACAAATTAAGGCGCGTTTGGAAAGGCCATGATCTGCCAGCAAAAGAGGATGGTCATTCTGTATATTCAGAGGTAATGTCGCCAGCAATCTGCTATGAACTATACGCTCGCGCATCTGAAAATCGCTCACTACGTTGGCGGTCAAAACGTGCCATTTGAAGAGACGGTTGAGACTATCTCTCTAC
>JABDGH010000019.1 GCA_013286145.1 Verrucomicrobiota bacterium | reverse complement strand
AATTAACGAAAGACAAACGGAATTTAAGGAATTTTTATTTTACCCATCCGTCATCCCGAGCTTGCCGAGGGATCAGACGCACTTTTCTTTCCCGAAAGTCGTGTGATCACAAAAAGTTACTGGATTCTAGCTATCTAACTTGCGGGTTATTTCCAACGCGTCTGATCCCTCGGCAAGCTCGGGATGACGGAGGACAGCGTTTACGCGGCCTCAACTGGGGACGGAGTTTCAACCGGCAATTCCTTCGGGACATATTTCTCGATCTGCCCCTGTAGAAACCCACCCGGACTGACTTCGATCCGCGCGGCGCAAATGCGGCTGGCCATGAGAAACCCACCCGCCAGCACAGTGACTTTTTCAGCAAAAAGAGCGCTTGAAAGCTCGACACGTCCCTCCACCACCAATTCGCTGCACGTGATCGTATCGAGGCTTATCTTCGCGTCAGCTTCCACCTTCAACTTGAGGTCGGGTAATTGTAATTTGCCAATAAAATGAACCCCGCTGCTCAGGACAATTTCCGACGCATCCAGCAATCCGCTGATCTCCAACTCTCCACCGACAAGCAACGTGCCGCACTCCAGCGTCTGCACCTTGACCTTGGCACCCCGCTCAACGCGAATCAGCGGCGCATGGAGTTCCCCGGAAAGCTGCGATCCTTCGACGGCGATAATTTCACTGACCGCGCGCAGCTTGCTAAAAACATTTCCACGCACCTCAATGCGCCGACCCGTCGCCTCCATCCCCCTGAAAGAACAGCCCTCCTCAAAAATCACATTATCGTAGGCGAATAGTTTTGCCGTCTGGGTGCCCTTCACAATTTTGTCGCCCAGCTCGAGATAATGCAGGCAGCGAATGCACTGCGTTGAAAGCGCGGCGCTGGCAACCAGATTGGGCGCGCCACATTTGATGCAAATGATTTCCCGCGTCGCCTTCGGAGTGCGATTGGCGCGTTGCTCGCGAACATTGCCCAGCTTGAAGTAACGCCCGCAGGCGCGGCAATTGGTGGAGATCGCACCTTCCGGCTCAACCTGTTTCGCATGGCAATGCGGACACTCCGCCTCTTTTTGTTTCAGGTTTTTCATTGAAACTTACTTCCAACCAAAGGCCAGTTCCTTCAGTTTTTTCAATCTCGATGGCCACTTGCCCAGGCTGATCTTTCTGACCGCATCAAAAGCCCTGGCTGGCGTGGGGCTACCCACCTTGACTTTGGCTTCCACCAGATTGCCTGGCTCTAGGACGAGCGCCCCGGCTTCAATTGAGCCAATGGCTGTCCCGCCCGCTGCGACGGTCAGGCAACCGGCCGTCCGCAACTCGCCCTCAAATTTCCCCGTCAGCAGAACATCCTTGACCATGCTCAACTCCCCCTTGAGCACAAGGCCGGAATGAATTTCAAGAAGAGGCTCCTTCGTCTTGGACATGAATGGCATTTTCGTTATTCGGTTCCTCAGAACCTTACTCAAAATAACCGTCATCCCGAGTTTGTCGAGGGATCAGACGCACTTTGAGCTTCCACTAAGTATGGCACTTATCTGAATTTTCTCACGACTCGATTTTTTTCATTTAATCTTATTGGGTTTAATTCCCCGCCGCTTGCGGCGTGCAGTTGGTAGCCGTTGCTCGCCGCGCAACGGAACTCGGCAGACCCGACCGCCGCTGGGCCAGCGGCGGCTACCTTGAATACGCCGTTGCTTGCTCCAGGATTTATCCCACAATCACCACGCTGGCGGCTCCGTAATCGCTCGTATGGGAAAGACTGACGTGCACCGCCTGCACACCACGCTTCTTCGCGTAAGCCTCGGCGCGTCCGTGTAACCGCACCTGCGGCGCTCCGCTCGCCTCGCGAACAATCTCCAGGTCGCGCCATCCCAGGTCGTGCCCGATTCCCGTGCCGAAGGCCTTGCTGATGGCCTCCTTCGCCGCAAATCGCGCCGCCAAGTGCAGATGTGGAAATTTCATGCTTTGTGCATAAGCCACTTCGCCCTCGAGAAAAATGCGGTGCAAAAAGCGGTCGCCGAAACGCTCGATTGACTCGGCAATCCGCCGCGTCTCCACAATATCCATGCCCACTCCCAGGATGTTCATGGCGACGCCACCGGAATTTCTTCCTGGGTCGCCAGGCGCTGACAGCCGCGTAAGTCGAGTTTGCCCGTGGCCAGGAGGGGAATGGCGGCCACGCGTTTAATGACTTTGGGTATCCAGAGATTCGGCAATCCCATCGCCATCAATTTTTGTCGCAACTCGGTCTGGTCGATGGAAAGGGTCGTGAGAATCACGAGATTTTCTCCGCGCTTGTCATCGGGAATGCCGGTCACAACGACGGTGGGGCCTTCGTGGGCATTGGCCGGATGATGCAGTGCCTCCGCAATCTTTTGCTCGATCGTCAAATGCGGGATCATCTCCCCCGCGATCTTGGAAAAACGGCTCATGCGTCCTTCAATGAAAAGGAAACCATCCTCATCGATCCGCCCAATGTCCCCGGTCTTGTACCAACCCTCGTGCAGAACTTCGCCGCTGCGCTCGGGATCGTTCAGGTAACCTTCAAATACATTGGCCCCGCGCAACCAAAGCATCCCCGATTCAAAAAGAGATAAATCCTCGTCCGTCTCCGGATCGCGAATCCTCGCGCTGATTCCCGGCAACATCCGCCCCACGCTGCCGACCCGGCGTCCCAGGATGCCGTCGGGATTCATGAGCGAAGGAGGTTCATCGGGCAGGTTGACCGCGACTCCCGGGGAAGCCTCCGTCATGCCATAACCTTCGCTGACCTTGACGCCGAATTTTTCCTCGAAATCGTGCAGCAGATCGAGCGGCAGTTTTTCCGCGCCCGTGATCACCATTTTCAGGGAACGCAGCTGTTCCGGTTTGGCTTTACGCAGGTAGGCCCGCAAAAACGTGGGCGTGCTGATGAAAAGCTCTATCTGGTGTTTCTCGATGATCTCGATCAGCTTCTGGACATCGAGCGGACTCGGATAGGTAATCACATGAGGCCCACCCAGGAGCGGCCACCAAAAAGTCACCGTGAAGCCAAAGCTGTGAAAAACAGGTAGACAACCCAGGATCGCCTCAAAATTATTTTGCGACAGCACCGCACCAAACTGGGCAGTATTGGCGAGGATATTGCGATGGGTCAGGACCACTGCCTTTGGCTCGCCAGAACTGCCGCTGGTGAAAAGCAGGGCCGCTTCCTCGTGGTCACCCCAGCGTGGCAGGCTGATCCACCACCGCAGCAGCGGCAAGGGAAGAACCAAGGCGAAGAACCCGAGGCGTTTCAAGCGGCGGGCAGGAAATCCCTTGATGAGTTCAGAAATATCGAGCCGGTTCTCCAGCCAGGGAAAATCCTTGATCTGCTCCACGAGAGGGTTTGCCGTGATCATTCGCTGAAGACCAGCCCGGGCAATTGCCGATTCATTGGCCGCGCGGCCCGCGCTAAAATTCAGGTTCACCGAAACTTTGTTCGCCAGGATCACACCCAGGTTGGCGATAGTGGCCCCCAAGCCCGGCGGCAGTACAATGCCGACCCGTTTTTCCGGCACATTTTTCTTCAACCAAAGAGCCACGGCCAGGCTTACCGTCAGCAACTCGCCTCCCGTCAAGGTGCGGTCTCCCGCATAAGCATCGGTGATGATCGGGGTGAAAAATCTTTTACGCAAACCGCGCATGCTCTCGTAACCGACGTGTGACCGCAGTTCCGGCCGCGACTGAAAAGCCGATTCCGAAAGATTATAAAGGCAGCGTCTCACCGCTTCCGGCGTGGCTTCCGCCGCAGTCATCGGGGTGCTGAAATAAATCCAGACCCGCAAGGGAACCACCCGCGGCATTTTCCAGAAAAAATGTCCGCCGTAATAGGAAAACACCGAACCCCAGACATTTTCCAGCCAGATGGGCATCACCGGCACTCGCGCCTTGCGCGCAATTAACTCATAACCGCGATTAAGCTTTTGTAGCGTGGCCGTCCGGGTCAATGCACCTTCCGGAAAGAGGCAGACCACTTCGCCTTTCTCCAGCGCATTCACGGCGGTCTCGATGCCCGTGCGCGCTTTTTTTGGACTGATCGGAATCGCGCCGAGCAGATTCAAGCCCCAGCGAAGCAACCGCGACTGATAAATCTGGTCATAAACGAGAAAGCGAATCGGACGCGGGCAGGCCAGTTGCAAAATCACCGCATCGACATAGGAAATATGATTGGGCAGCAAAAGGACGCCGCCCGTCGTGGGCATATTTTCCAGGCCGATCGGCGTGACCCGGTAAAAAGTCCGTCCCAAAAGGCCCAGCGCAAGTCGGAGCAGGCCTTCCGGCGTGAGAAAAATAATATAACCCGTGAGAAAGACCGTCGGAATGGCGTAAAGCAAAAGCTGCTTGTGCGGATCAATGCCAAACTCGGCGGAGACGATGTACTGGATAATCACCGCCATGATCCCAAACAGATTAACGAAAAGATTGTTCGCGCTGAGGATGCGTCCTCGTCGTGCCGGATCGACCTGCTCCTGCAAATGGGCGTTGAGAGGCACCACGAAAAGCGCGCCCGCGAGCCCCATGCCGTAGAGCGCAGCCAGGAAAAGCCAGCCGCCGGGATAAGTCAACCCCGCCAACATGGTTCCGCCGATCAACCCGCATGATCCAATCGGAATCAGCCCGATCTCAACCTGGTGGGTCGTCATGCGGGTCACCAGGAAGCTCCCGCAGATGATGCCGAATCCCAGGGTGGCGGCATAGATTCCGGTCTGCGACGCCGTGCCCGTTCCATTGGCATGGAGCGAAGCGGACACCTCGAACAAAGTCAGATAGAGCGCGCCCGCCAAACCATAAAAATAACTGATGCCGAGCACGCACAAACGAATCGGCGGTTCACGCCAGACATCGCGCAATTGTCCGAAATGCTCCCAAAGCAAAGCCGCCCGGAACGGCTGGTTGGTGTGGGCCGTGGTCGGTTGAATCTGGTAACCCGCAATCAATGAGAGCAGCGCCAACCCGGTCAAAACCCCCATCGTCGCCTCAGCGGCGCGCCAGGGATTGGCCAGGGTGCCGAAACAAAAATCGTAGAGAGCTCCACCCGCCAGGCCGCCCAGCAACATGCTGGCAATCGCCGTTACCTCGACGACGCCGACCGCCGAGCTGATTTTCGTGGCGGTGACGATCTCCTTGATAATCCCCTGCTTGGCCGGTGAAAAAATCGTGCACTGCAACCCGAGCAGAAAAAGGCCGAAGATTGCCAGCGAAAGCACATGGGCGAAAAGTGCCGCCCCGATTATCGCCATGATGGCGAATTGCGCCCACAGGGTCGTTATGATGACGTCGCGCTTGGAAAACCGGTCTGAAATCCAGCCCGCCATGGGGGAAAAAAGCACGAAAGGCAGGATGATAATGGCCGCCAGGATGGTTTTAATCAGCTTGGCATTGATGTCCGCGTTCTCCTTGGGAAACAACTCCGGCGCCACGATGACCCCCAGCGTCATGAGCATAAGCTTGGCGGCATTGTCATTGATCAGGACTTGCACCTGCACCGCGATAAGTGACCAGAACGAACGCTTCATGAAAGGAAATCGATTTTGAAGCTCCTTCCCCCTGATTCCAAGCTTCTAATTGCCGCAATCCCATTCCGACGGCAACCAAATGGACGACACAACGGCTTCCGTGGTATCTTATCAGTCGCTTGAATAAACCGGATACCATCATCCCTCGCATTAAAGTGCGCATGGTCTGGCGCCTCGTGTTTTCCCTTTTGGGTCAATTCACGCTCCTCCTCTTTCTCGCCATCTACCTTGTTATGTCGCTCAACAGCGTCCAACGCTATGCGCCCATTGCCGATACCAAGGAAACCTTGTTGGAAAGCATCAACACCATCCCGACGCTTCTCGGGGCCATGGATGCCGAACGCCGCGCCTACCAGAAAAGCGGAAATCCGAACGATGCCGCTCTCTATAACCAAACCCGCCTGACGGTGGAAAATAACCTCGCGTCCCTCAACCTGCCGATGTTGCTCGCAAGCGAGCAGGAAAGTAACCGCCGCGTATTGGTGCGCCGATGGATTTCTGAAATTGGGAATGTCGGCCTCAGCCATCCCGGCGCCAAACCTGCCGATCTCGACGCGCTCAATAATCAAAGCCATGCACTGCTTGATTCCCTGAATCAGGTTACCAACCAGGTACGAACCGAAGTCAAAACCAGCCTTGATGATTTAAAGAAACAGGAAGACACCGACGCCACGGGACGGGTCAGCCTGATGTGGACGGCGGTTGGCTCGGTTTTTATCATTATCATCATCCTCCAGCTCGTCGTCTCCAATTCCATCGTCGGCCCCATCCAAAGCCTGGCCGAGGTGGTGCGGCGACTGCAAAGCGGCGATTACAGCGTGCGCGCCCATATTCGTTCCGGGGATGAAATCGAGAACCTCGGGGAAACTTTCAACGTCATGGCTGAAAATATCCTGCTCAATCAGCAGGAATTGGAGGAAAAAAACGAACGCCTCTCCTCCCAGCAGGACGCGCTACGCAACGCGAATGCGGGTCTTGAGGAACGGGTTGTCGAAAAAACCCGTGAACTTGAGGATAAAAATCAGAAACTTAACGCCGCCGCGCGCCTCAAGGATGAATTCCTCGCCACGCTGAGCCACGAGCTCCGCACTCCCCTCACGCCCATCATCTCCTGCGCCCACCTTCTCGGCAACGACTCCACCCTCGATCCCGACGAAATGAAAAGCGTTCAGGTCATCGAACGAAATACCCGCGCTCTCTCGCGCATGATCGATGAATTGCTCGATCTTTCCGCCGTCATGAACCACAAGCTGCGGCTTACGCGGGAATTGACCGAAATGAATGAATGGATCCGCGCCACCCTCGAAATCATGCGCCCAGCCTGGAGGAAAAAGGAACTCTCGCTCACTTTCATCCCCAACGACAAGCCTGTCGAACTCGAAATCGATCCCACGCGACTGACCCAGGTGCTGACCAACCTGATCAACAATGCGATCAAGTTCACTGATCCTCATGGAAAAATCACCGTTCGCCTGACCACTTCCGATGAAGAGATTCGCATTGCAGTGACCGATAATGGCGCGGGACTTAATCAGCATGAGATCGACCAGATTTTCGAGATGTTTCATCAAACGCGCACCAGCCGCACCGAAGGCGTCGGTGGCCTGGGAGTTGGACTCACCATCGCCCGTTCCCTGGCGGAACTTCATAGCGGCGGTTTGCTTGCGGAAAGTCCCGGCCCGGGTCTTGGCGCGACATTTACCCTTTGGCTACCGCGCTTTAAGAAGCCTGCCGAGGCTGATTTCTCCACGCCAAGTCCGACGACTTCTCCCATACCTATCGACCTCACACCTCTGCGAGGTCGGCGCATTCTTCTCGTGGAAGATTCCACCGATACCCGCGAAGCTCTTCAACGCATCCTGCAACGACGCGGATGTCAGGTACAAACCGCCTCAAGTGGCGAAGAAGCGCTGGAACTCTCCCTGCGTGAACCTCCTGAAATCGTCATCTCTGACATAGGTCTGCCCGGACTCTCCGGCTTGGAATTCATGACTCGATTGCGTGCGCATCCGCAGATGCAGGAAATCATTGCCATTGTTCTCAGCGGGCTGGGTCGTGAACAGGATATCCAAGCCGCCCTAAAAGCCGGGTTCGACGTTCATCTCCTTAAGCCTGTGGAGATCGCCGCCCTGGATCAAACCCTTGTTCAGGCCCTCCAAAAGAAAATAAACCCTGTCATCCCGAGCGGTGCCTCCCGGTAGGGACGCGAATCCCCTCGTGCCGCCTCAAAAAGAATGATGAACGCCAACACCGGCTTTCTCGTCCAACCTCTTACCCATCCGTCACCTCTTTCCTGTAATAATCCCCCGCTTTTCAGGGATAGATAGTGATTGATGACTGACACTCAACCCGGCATCTTTTCTCGTTCCCATAATGTGAAATCCCCGTCTCCCAAACAAACCGTTTCCACCTGGCCAGCCGCCGCATTGGTCGTCTCGAACATGATCGGCATCGGTGTCTTCACGGCGCTCGGTTTCCAGATCGCCGGTTTTTCGCGTCCGAACGGGGGATCAGACCTTACCGGAAGCGTTTTTCCTCTCGTCATGCTCTGGATCATCGGCGGCATCCTCGCTCTTTGTGGAGCTCTCTGTTACGCGGAGCTGGCCACGGCCCTGCCCCGTTCCGGTGGCGAATATAATTTTCTTTCCCGCATCTACCATCCGGTCGTCGGATTCTGCACCGGTCTCTGCTCCGCCAGCATCGGTTTTGCCGCACCGATAGCAGCCAGTGGACTGCTTTTTGGCAAATACCTCTGCCGTGCCTTTCCCAGCCTCGTCGGCCTCGCCGGAAATAATACGGAGCACATCATCGCCTTCACTTTGATCGCCATCGTGACGATCTGCCACCTGCGCAGCCTCCGGTTTGCCGGGGTATTTCAAGCCGCCATCACAGGCACCACCATCCTCCTCATCCTGGCTTTCGTCGTTTTCGGATTCGGAAACACCGCGCCACAACCCGTCACCTTTCTCCCCCACGCCACCGATTGGAAATTATTCATCGGCCCCGCATTCGCCTCCTCTCTCATCTGGGTGATGTATTCCTATTCCGGCTGGAACGCGGCCTCCTATATCGTCGAGGAAGTTCGCAACCCGGCCAAGGCATTGCCCCGCGCACTGATTCTCGGAACCGCATTTGTCCTCGTGCTTTATGTCACCATCAACTGCGTCTTTCTTTACACCACGCCTCTCGACCTCCTCGCCGGTCATCAGGAAGCTGCGCATATTGCTGGCACGGCGATTTTTGGCAGCGTGGGCGCGCGCATCGTCAGCGCCCTGATTTGTATCGGCCTCGTGGCCAATGTCAGCGCCATGATGTGGGTCGGCTCCCGCGTCAGCCAGGCCATTGGCGCGACCTATCCCGTGCTCGGTATTTTAGGGCGCACGAGCAAGACCCGCGTTCCCTACGTGTCACTTCTCTATCAGTTCGCCATCATCTTCGTCCTGCTCTTTTTCGATCCCAATAACATCATCAATTATGTTGAGTCCGTGCTGCTCTTTTGGTCACTACTCACGGTGCTCGGCGTTATTGTTTTGCGGTTCCGCGAGCCTCATTTGCTTCGGCCCTATCGCACTTGGGGCTATCCTTTCACACCGATTATTTTTGCCATCGTCACTTTTGTCAGTCTCATCCAAAATTCCGAGAATCATTCGCGGGAAAGCCTTATCGGTGCCGCCACCGTGCTCATCGGCATCCCCATTTACCTCTGGGCCCGTCGCAATGTCCCGGTCGAACAACTTCGCGGTGAAACCTTGCCGGAAAGCTCCACGTAAGTTCTCGCCTCTCTTTTTATGATCACGATTCCTACTGGCCTTCGATTCAACCACATCCTCGGTTTTCTGGCAGTGACCGTTGTGCTTTCCACGTCGCTTCGCGGAGTTGAAACCGTCGCGCCTGCGCCGACCAAACAGCCCTGGCCTCTCGTGCAACCAACCCCGTTGCCACCCGACGCATGGTACCGCACCAATTGCTCCGTCCGCGGCTTGGCAGGTGAAAAAGCGCCCACGGACAAAGGCCTTAATCCGTGGGAATCGACCTCCGAGTGGATGGAGTATAAGAAATGGATCGATAGTCGCTGGAGTTCCCTCGATCACGTTCGTCTCAGTGCGATGCGGAGTTGGGGCAACACCGAACTCGCTCCGTTACGCGCCGAAACACGAACGGTTTTCTATCCTTTCAGCGGGCCCGATGTGCTTTACGTCGATACTTTTTTCCCCAACTCCAGGTATCTCCTCATGGCTGGTCTTGAGCCGGTCGGCACCATGCCCGACCTCGCCAAGTTACACGAGGATGGAAAGCTCGACGCCTATCTCGGGCAGGTGAAAAATTCACTATCGACGATTCTGGCCGCGAGTTTCTTCAAGACAAAGGACATGAAGAACGACTTCAACAATCAGCTCGTGGACGGCCTCATGCCCGCGCTGGTCGTTTTTCTCGGACGTCAGGGTTACACCATCGACAGCATCCAGTACGTCTCCCTCGATCACGACGGCACACTGCATATCCGGAACGAAAAATCGGGCGCGCCCGGCGTTCAGATCACCTACTTTCAGGGTGACCGCAACAACTTGCGCGTCTTGTGCTACTTCCAAACCGACCTCGGTGATGACGGCCTGAAATCTAATCCCGGTTTTGTGCGCCTCATGCAGCGCATTGGACCCGGTGTCACTTATCTCAAGGCCGCCTCCTATCTTCTCCATGCAGATTATTTTTCGACGATTCGCAATGGCATCCTCGACGACAGCCTCGGCGTCGTGGAAGACGACTCCGGTATTCCTTTTCACTACTTCGACCCGAAACAATGGACCGTGACTCCTTACGGCAACTACACCGGGCCGATTGCGCTCTTCAAGGAACATGCCCAGCAGGACCTGACCGATTTTTACGCCAAAACGCCGCATCAACCATTGCCCTTCGGCAGCGGCTACAAATTCGTCGCATCAACTTCCTCGCTACTCGTGGCGAAGAAGAAATAACTTTGGAATTTGCCCCGCGTATTTAATTCGCATCCGGCAACACCGGTTGCGGAGAGGGTTTTAAAAACACGCAAAGCAGATCGTGTCGATCGCTTTCAATCATGTCTTCACGGCCCGCTTTTTTGAATAGCTGAATCAGGTTTTGGCCTTTGTCAGAATATCTGTTCCGGTTCACATAAACTGCGGAAAAGCCATAACTCTCAAGTTTTGGAACCAAGGCATCGAGTTCCATTTGACCTAGTTTCTGCTGCCACTCTTCCTGCGGACGCCCCTTGACCGTTCCGAAGGAAAAACGCAGATGATGAGAGTAAAGATAAGGGAGAAAATGATCGTACGGGTTAAGAAGAGGAGTCTCGGGGAATTCCATGATCGGCACTTGAAAGACCATGGCATTCGCAGGCAACCGCTTCTCCATCTCCTCTGCGAAAAGACGATCTGAAGTCACCGCCACGGCTGTTTCATCCAGGTCTCTCGTGGAAACCCACGGCGGCGTCTGATCCACTATAGAGATCAGCATCAAAAGAATTGCGAGACCATAAGCCAAAATCCTCTCCTTGAATTTCACCAATGACAAACGCCGAACCGCAAACATCAGCGCAATGCAAAGAATGAAAATACTATACCGTGCGGATGTCCGAAACAGTTCAAATCCCAAGGTTCCCATGATCCCGTTGATGCCCCCTACCGTCGCGTAGAGCAAAATCCAGAGGATCAGAAAGGTTTCAAGCGGTAATTTTGCATGCCCCGCCACACGTCTCAACGAAGCCATCACCAGCCATGCCAACGCGCCAAGTCCCAGCAGACCCAGGTAATCAGGAGGTGGCTGCTCACCCGGAAGAACCATGCTTTCCTTGAGATGGTTCACACCCCACGCGGCAAAAAAAGGTAAACGATGATCCGGTGGCGGGATAACGAGATCGACCATCTTCAATCCATAAAGGTTCAAGCCGTCGTAATTCCGAACCACGGCGTGACCATTCCCGCCATGAACAAGCTGGTAGAAAATGGTGTTCGAATTCACAATCACCAACGCCGCCAGTGCCGTTCCGATTACAGCCACCGCAGGCAATGCCCACCGCCAGCCACGACGCCACCATTGGAGAAGGCCACCGAATAAGACAAATTCGACGAATATATTGGTATAATACACATGCTGAATCCCCGTGATAAAAGCCACGATCAGGGCGAATTTAAAACGGTGCCCGCCAAACTTGATACCCTCGCCGCGCATGATCCATTCGCATACGACGAGGCAGAGCGGCACATGCCAATAGTACAAAACCGTGAGGTGATGAAGCCCGTGGGCAACCGCAAACCGGGAAAATGCAAAAGCCAATGCTCCGGCAAACGACCAAAGCCACGAACAGCTTAACATCCGGCACGCGACATAAAATGAAATGGCCGCAAGCGCCTGCCCCGCCATCACGGCAAAGTTTGCAGCCGCAAAAATCCCGATAATCCCTGCCAATAACCCGGTCAGGTAAATGAGCGGCTTTTCTGTTATGGGATAATCATCCCAATTCGCGCCATACGGTGCCCCCAGTTCCGGAATATTCGTAAATTGAAAAGGTCGAAAATAACCATCCCTTGCGGCTTTTACCTCCGCAAATACCGCCAGGGCATCTCCTTCGTTCGGATTGGAAAGATACGTCAGTGGCGTCTCCCAACTCTCAATCGTCCAGCGGTCATAGACCATGCACCAAGCCAGGATGACAAGGATTGCCAGCAGAGCGGCACGGATCAAATCCATCCGCAGTACGGTCCCTTTCTCGGTCGAAAAAAATTTGGCCATCGGAATGGGCCTATCATTCCGAATCACAGGCTCAAATCCAACACAAACAGCAGGCGACTACGAGTTACGCCGCAAATTCGAGGGCAGCAGGCCGAGTTCCGCGCGGTACTTGGCGACCGTCCGGCGGGCGAGGGGAATGCCGCGCTCGCCGAGAATCTTGACGATCTCCTGGTCAGAAAGCGGCTTGCTTGAGCTTTCGCGCGCAATCATCTCCTGGATCGCATCCTTGACGCTGGTATTCGACATCACCTCGCCCGTCGCGGTCTGGTAACCGGGCGTGAAGAAATACTTCAGGTCAAAAAGCCCGTAGGGCGTCTGCACATACTTGTTGGCAATGGCGCGACTGACCGTCGTTTCATGCACACCCACGACTTCCGCAACCTGATTCATGGTAAGTGGCTTGAGGTGGGCAACCCCTTGGTCAAAAAAAACGCGCTGCCGTTTCACGATCTCCGTCGCGATATTGAAAATCGTCTGCTGCCGCTGGTGAAGGCACTTGATCAAAAATTTTCCCGCCCGGATTTTTTCCTTCAAGTACTCGCGCAGATTCGGGTCGTGGCCATTGTTGACGAGCAAATCCTTGTAAGTATCGCTGATGCGCAGGCGCGGCACCGGATCCTCATTCATCACCACGATCCAATCGTCGCCGCTCTTCTGGATGGCCAGTTCCGCCTGGACGATGTTCTGTTTGTCATCCGAGCTAAAACTCGAACCGGGCCGGGGTTGCAGCGTCGCAATAAACTGGGCAGCGGCCTGTACCCGTTCCAGCGGCACTTTCAAGGCGCGGGCAATATCCTGATATTTTTTACGACCCAGTTCATTAAGACATTGCGAGACCATCACAGCTTCGAGTTCTCCGCTCTTGCCCAGGCGATCAATCTGGATGAGCAGGCATTCCCGCAAATCGCTTGCCGCAACGCCGACCGGATCAAACGTCTGGATCAAAGCGATGGTATTCTGGGCAACCGTATAATCGACCTGTGCCGATTGCGCCACCTCCACCAGCGGTATTTTCAGGAACCCGGCATCATCGAGATTGCCGATAATCTCCTCGCCCACCCGGAGCATCTCCAAGTTACTCGTGGCCAGGGTCAATTGCCGCTGTAAATGATCGGAAAGGTGAGGTGCTTCCACCTGCGAATCGAAAAGGAACTGGCGACGTTCTGCCGCCTCGGGATTATAATTCGAACTCGCGTTGTTGCTTTGGGAAAAATATTCGCGCCATTCCTCATCCTTCTGGCGCAACTCCTCAAGCTGCTTGTCCCAATCCTCGGTCTCCGGCTCGCTCTCCGTTTTCGGTTCATCTGCGGCTTCTTCCAGGACAGGATTGATCTCGATCTCCTGTTGCACCAGCGATTGAAGTTCCATCGCGGGCGCCTGCAAAAACTGCAACGACTGCTGCATCTGGGGCGACAAAGTCTGCCCGAGCGAAAGATTTTGATGAAGTCCTATGCCTGCCACAACGCTCCTATCCTACTCCCAAAACAGCAGGACGCAAGCACCTGTCATGCCATTTTCACATAAAACCTATTAACGACTTGGAGCGTTTTTGGTTTAGAATCCGTCATCCCGAGCGAAGGTGAGTCCTAAAGCTTGTTTGAGCGCATCGTCAACCCGAACCGCAGTCGAGGGATATGGCTCGAATTTGGGATAAGTCCGGGAGACGGCGAAAGATGTGTCAGCTCGTAAGGGCTCTCCTTTTCGCATGAGCGGCAGGCGGTAGTCCCCTTCGCTTTCCGTTTGTGCTGGATTGAAAAACCCTGCCCGCTAAACATCATCCCTCCATGCGCTTATCGGCCATCATGCTATTGTTCAAGGAGCAGGCTTTTGTCGAGGCTGGCATCCGCGCCATTTACCCCGTCGTCGATTCCATCTGCTGTGCCACGCAGAGAGATCGCAACTACGGCGGTGATCCCATCCAACCCGATCAATCCATTGAGACTTTGCTGCAAATCCCCGACCCGGAAAACAAAATCCGCCTCGTGGTTCAACGCGATTTGCGCGATGTGCCCGGGACGGAAAGCGAATCGCGCATGCGCAATGCCGCCATGGCTCTCGATCCGAAGGCCGACTACTACCTCATCGTCGATTCCGATGAAATCTGGCCAGCGGACGTTCTCCGCGAGGCCTGGGCCTATGTGCGCGAAACCCAATGGGCCGGTTACAGGGTTTCAAGCAACACCTACTTTCGAACATGGAATTACCGCATTGTCGAACCCGGTCCCGGCTACCGCCCCTTTGCTTTTCTGCGTCGCGGTTTTCTATTCCATTATCTGCGACAGATTGATTGGAAAGGCCCGGCCCGCTGGAAGGAATATCTACGCAAGGGACGCAAACCCAAGACCGTCTATCTTCCCCAGCACCTTCGATTGCACCACGGATCATGCGTGGGTGACGACACGCGCATTTTGACGAAACTCAAAAATTACGGTCACGCCGATCTCATCGACCCCACCTGGTTCGACCGTATTTGGAAAAATTTCCACCCCGGCATCCGTAATTTTCACTATTACCCCACCGAGGGACATCTCTACGAAAGCCTCGTCACCGTTCCGACCGAAGAACTCCCCGGCGAAGTGAAGGATCGCTCATGGCCGGAAGGCTGGATCGAACGCTGATAGCAAAAGAACACGCTTTGTCATCACCGCCCCCGCGTCACGCCGCTGGACGCCACCGCTTGAAAACTTCCGCCAATGCTTCCTCCAGCGGGCGCATTTTGACGCCACCCTGGATAAGTTTTGAGTTGTCGAGCAGGCAATTGGAACGAATCGCCTTGGCCACCTGATAAAATTCCTGGTCATTGCGCCAAAAAATCGGCTCCCAGTCGGGGCGAAGATTCTTCCGGATCAACTCCGCAACTTCCCGCGTCGAGCAGTAGCCCGAATTGACCACATTATAAGGCCCGCCCTCAAGCCCCAAGAGCCACGTATCCAGGCAGGCCGAGGCGAAATCCCCCAGGTGGCTGATCGAATTCCAGTTTTGATAAACCTTCGGATAACGCTGGATTTTCGAGAGATAATTCCGCGAAAAATCATGTTCGTCAAAAGGAATGCGCAAGCGCCACACGTAAGCCTTTGGAAAATGCAAAAGCATCTTTTCCGCCACATCCTTGGTCCCGCTGTAAAAACTGCAATTATCCTGCGCAAAAGTAAAATTCGCCGGGTCGCTTTCGATGAATCCCTGCACATCGGTTGAACGGCTGATGAGCTTCTTTTGCAGGTCAGGAAGATTCAAATCGATCTCCACTTTCCAGGTTCCGTCTGCGGACTTGAACTTGGCGCCGTTATAAATGCAGCCCGAGGAGACGCAGCCCAGTTGAGTATCAGTCACCTCACACGCCTGGGCAATGGTCTGCGCCAGTACCACATTGCCCAGGATCGTCTCCTTTCGCTGGCTCTCGCACGCATCGACATTCGGTTTTCCCGTAAATCCTGCGGCATGAATGACCAATTTGGGCCGCTGCTCTTTCAACGCCGCTCGCAAAAGATTGAAATCGGAGTAATCGAGCGTCGACCGAGAAATACTCTGAAACGCGAGATTCCGCCGCGCCAGTTCCCGCTGGAAAGCGTTGCCGACATAGCCCGAGGCGCCGAGGAGAAAAATCATGGTCGATGTATCTTAAATGAGGGGTTTGGAAAGCCTGTATCCGGCGCTCTTATTTTGGCCGAAAGACAAGCCGGGGATACTATCCATGCCCGGCATGACAGGCAAACTGTTCTTGTTCCGCTCAAGCAGCGCTGTTTAGCTTGAAGCGAATTTACCATGCGTCGAACCATTCTGATCGCGGGCGGATATCCGCACCATCTCGCCCAGGCCGTCACCCAGGCCTTCACCGCGAATGGATGGGAGGTCGCTTCCTTCGACCTCTCGCCCGAATCCCCCTGGCATCGCCCCTTCGTCAAACCGATCCGCAAACTCATTCACAACCTGCGCATCAAGCGTCATCCCGAGACATTCGATAAGACCATTATTTCCAATCTCGGCTGGCGCAGCCATCAGTGGTGGAAACGCATGCAGCAGGTTCGCCCCGACGCGGCCCTGATCCTGCGCGGCAATCGCATCGCTCTGCCCGAGTTAAAGGCCGCCGCCGCCAGTGGCTACCCCCTCTTTTGCTGGATGCTCGAGCCAACCACCGCTCTTTCGAGTTTCCTCCTCGAGGCGCAGGCGCGGGTGCATCGGGAAGTTTTCGTCTATGCCCATAGTTACCTCGATGAACTGAAAAATGTCGGCGTGCAGGGCATCTACTACCCCCATCGCGCGATGGAAATGCCCCCCGAAACGCAGTTGCTCAATCGCCAACGCCGTTACCAATGGTCTTTCCTGGGAAGTCACTCCCCCTGGCGCGAAAAGATTCTGCGCGCATTGCTGCCCGAGTTCCCTCATGGATTCCTTCAGGGCCCGCGCTGGAGCCGCCTGAAAAAAGATCCCCTCTTTCGAGATGTCGTGCATGAAGGCTACTTCGGCCAGGAACAGTGCGTGGCGCTCTATCTCGAAAGCAGGGTCGGACTCGACATCAGTGGCAGGGCCGAACCCGGTGCCAGCGGCCTGACCATGCGCGTCCCCGAACTGCTCGCCTGCGGGTGCAAGGTTCTGCTGCAATCCTCTCCCGAAATCAAGGTTGTGCCGTGGAACCCCGGAGATCGCCTGCTCGTTTATCAAACGCCGGAAGAACTGCTCGGATTGATGCGCCGGGAACTCGCTGCCTCCGGGAACGACACCGCGACCAGCGAAATTATCGCCGCCGCCCGCAACGTCGTTGGCCATCAAGTCCTCGTTGACCACGTCATGCGCGCCCTGGAAAAAACCTGACCCGCGAAAAATCGATTACTTCCGATGCGCAATCCGGCCCAACTCGGATTCGAGCCTGATCTTGACGAAAGGCGCCAGGTCGAGCGGCGATTCCTTCACCGCCGGGGACAAATCGCGCTCCGTGTTGGTGCGGTCAAAATGAACATCCGCGTCAAAATAGGGCCGGATTTCTGTAACCGCCTTGTCAAAAAGTTTGGAAGCCGTCGGCAGATCGGAACGCTTCAAGTCCGGCTCAAAGCGAATCTTCAATCCCGGGATCATCGCTTCAAGAATCTTGGCAATATCGCTGAAATTCGAGGAACGCGGCGCCGTGAGATGATACGTAAGGCCGGGCCCGGACGGCAACCGCGCCAGGTCGATCATCGCGGCAATGACCCAGTCGCTATGAATCATGTTGATGCTCGCCGTCCGGCGCAGACGAAAAACAAATGGCTCGCCCCGCTTCACCGCCAGTGCCACCGCATAAGCGCACGCATCGACCATCTTGAATCCGCCCGTTCCGCCCACGTCATCGACCACCACGCTCGGACGAAAAATAGCTCCCGATATGCCGCCGGCAAAAGCCCGGTGCGCGCTCGTCTCCGCCGCCAGCTTGGAAGCCTCGTACGGATTGCGAAACACCTGGTTCATCCTGCTCTCGGATTCCAGCGCCTTGCCCGGACGCTCGCCCACCACGTACGCCGTGCTCACATGATAGAAAGGCCCGCACTTGGGAGTCTTGAGGCAGGCCTCCACCAGTTGCGCGGTGCCCTCCGCATTCACTTCGTTTATTTCCTTCGCGACCTCCTCGCATTCAGCCGTCAGCGAAGTTAGCGCGGCAAAATGCCATAACCCGCCGTCGGTTTGCAGCAACGCCTTCAGTTGATCCTTCCCCAGTTGGCGAACATCGCCCTCGACCAGTGTCACCCGCTTTTCATTTTGGCGTAGCCAGGACTGGAAAGCCTCGGTCTGAAAAGAGGCCGACGCCTTGCGAACAAGCAACGACGCCCGCAGCTTCGGATCGCGCTGAAAAGTACGCCGCAAAAAGGCGAAACCCAGCGCTCCCGTGGCCCCGGTTAACGCAAGTCTTTCAGGCAGATAGGCATCCATGATTGGCGAAGAGCAATCGCTCACACTAGCCATCCTGGCCATGAGAGCAATGGCAAAATCCGGTAGTGGTGCAATTTGAAACTCCGCGAGGAGATTTCTTCGAGTATTCCGTCATCCTGAGCTTGTCGAAGGATCAGCTCCCGGTAAATAGTCACGTCAGGAATGAAGCGGGCACTTTCCGGAAGCTGATCCTTCGACAAGCTCAGGATGACGGATGGTTTCAATCCCCCGCCGCTTGCGGTATGCAGTTGGTAGCCGTTGCGCGCCGCGCAACGGTGCAGTGGTAGCCGCCGATGGCCCATCGGCGGTCGCCCCCCATCGCAACTCAAACCCCAAACCCCTCTCTTCACAGAGCACCACCCTACTCAGTAGGGCTACGCGCATTCTTCCCGGGAATCTCGTATTCGTCTTCCGGGGGCGTGTCGCGAATATCGGCGCCGTAAATCGATGAACTCAGCGTCAGGTCCTTTAGAATCGTAAAGAGGTAGATTTTTTTCGGATAGTAATCGCGGTATTTGGTCACTTCGCGTTCGTCGATCACGCGAAAACCATACTTGGCGAAGATGCGCCCGCCTCGGCGCGTTTCGTAAGCGACGACCTGCGCATAAACCTGTTTCTCGCCATGATCGAGCAGGTACTTGAGATAAGCATCCAACATCTCACGGGACGCGCTCACGCTCCGCGCTTCGGGCCGCAGGTTAAAATGAAGATGAGGAATATCGGGCGGCGTGAACGGGTTTTCCTTGCGCGCCTTGGTGATGATCCAGCGCACGTAACGGCGGGTGTCCTTGTTGTAGGGGCGCGTGAAATAACGCCAAAGCCCGAGCAACGCAAGCCGGGGCAACAGCCACATTTCGTAACGCGCTTTGCGCTTGGGAAAACGCGAACCCATGATGTAACCCTTCACTTCGCCGTCGAGTTCGCACACGTAGGTCGATTCGGGTTCCACGTCGGTGTAGTAGCGCGTCAGGTAATCCACAAAAAGCTCGCGATCCTCAAAAACAGGATCAATGGGCTGGCTGAGAAATCCCGTGTCGGCGCAGATCTTGCGGACGATTTCCCGGTCTTCCGGGCGATAAGGTCGAATGACGCGCCGGGCAGGGGAGGGAAGCGGAGATGTTTCCACGGCCGTCAGGCGGGAGCGAATACGTTGTCCGGGAGTGGCCGCTTGGTGAGTTCATTGACGGCATTCGCAATCGCCTGCTGCAATTTTTCGCCCCGGATCAGGCTTGAATCGTTGACCAGGTGAACCGAGGCAATTGCCTCCGCTTGCAGCAGCTCGGGAGGCACGCGCAAAAACACCCGATAGACCAAAAGATTCCCGAGCGAATTATTATCAGCGAGAGACAAAAGATAATTAACCAGTGCACCCACACGCAACGGTCCGCGTGGACCTTGTGCAGACGGGGTAACGTCCGTGGCGGACGATGCCTCGATGATTTTTTTCTCGATGGGCAAGGGAAGTGGCGGTGGAGGCGTGCTGCTCTCCGTTCTTGGCGCGTGCCACACGACCGCAGGCGTAACCGTTGATCCGATGGCCGACACACTCGGTGCGCCAGTCCGTTTCAAGTATTGATCCAGGCTGATCGGTTGTTCCTCGATCCAGCCTTGTTGCAAAAATTTTTCAGTCAAAGGGAGAGCGTCAGCAAAACTGATTTCCATGCTCAAGGCAACCTCCGCGAGGCTCCGCTGGCCATCAAAGCCAAGCAGCAGTTTCCACTCGGGCGCATGCAAACGTATCGAGCCGGTGTCCCGTTCGTAAGCCGCCGTGCGTTTGTAAATTTCAGTGCCAGTCATGGGGAAGATAAAATTAAGATTGAATTGATTCCGAGGAGGTAAGCCCAAGGACAAGATAGGCGAGTTCGTTGTGCCAGGAAATAGGCTGCACAAAAACAGCCGGGGGCATTTCAATGGGATCGTCCGGAACGGTGCTGAAAATGTGAGGCTCGGAGACGTGCAGCGACGGGCCAAAACGTTTGTGCACATTATGCGCAATCTCGCTCGTGATATCGTTCATCACATCGAGGCAATTTTCTTCCGTGAACCTCCCCTCGCTGTGGCGCGCGGTATAAAGCTGCTGTAAAAACGGCTGCGAGGCCGTGACATAGACAAAGCCTTCCGCTCCCCCCTTCAAATGGATCAGTCCGGTGTAAGCGGAAAAAACAAGCGTTTGAAATTCAAGCGTCGGATTGCGCAACGCGATCTCGTTACCCGTGATTTTATTGAGATAAGCCAGGGTGACGTCAAAAAAATAATAAATGTCTCGTTCGTGGAGCGGCATACCAGGTCATCCAGTATTAAGTCGTGGTGCAAGGATGTCGAGTCCCTGATAAGTGGTGCTTTAATTCGCCTGAAATTATCGAAAAAGAGTTGTCATTCCGAGCGAAGTCGAGGAATCGGTATTTGCTCTCAAGAATAATTTTTCAAACCGATTCCTCAACTTCACCTCGGGTAAGCATTTTGCCTGGTCACGATTTTTCATCTCGGTTCCGTTCGGAATGACATGGTTTATGAGTATGAGTGATTGCCCGCATATCGATCAAAACTCAACGCTTGATCGGCAGCAACTTGTCAGTCTTGACCAGGTCAATATCGAACGTCCCATAGCGAAATTCAAGTTCGGCATGGAGCGGAAGATGACGCGCATCGTCGGTCATCCACAAGAGCAGATGGCCCTTATGATGCGTGCCCTTCGTTGGCAGTACCAGGATGCGCAGCAACGGTTGGGCTGGCCATTTACCCCAGGCGCGGGTTTCGCGTGCCTGACATTCGGCCTCTGACTCCGTTTCGGAATTACTTTCGTACACGTACAGCGTCCGTTTGTCGCCCGGCTTCCACGGGCCGGCGCGAAGATGGTAGAGCAGCGTGCCGATGTCATCGACGGCATTCTCGGTGATGGGAAATGTCTTCGTTTCCCCCTTGCTCCAGATTTCGCGAGTGGCCACGCGCTGCGAATAATCGACTCGTGTCCGTTCCTTGATGGCGCGACTCGGTTCAAAGCGGTACTCGCCATATTCGGTCGAACGCCACGGAGTAGGCGCGAGGAGACACCAAAAGTTTCCCGTAAAAGGATAAACGGTATCGACCAGCCCACGCGAAACTAGGCCAAGATTAAACTCCCAATGATCACCTTTGTCTTTGGCCACGAAAGTCCCTTCCGCCGCTTCGAGAGCCGTCCACGAAACGAGATAAGTAAGCGTTTCGCCATCGGCCCAGGGCAGATGCTTGAAATCAACCAGCGGCGAGGGATGAGGAGCCGGTTCCGCCGTGGGCACGGGAGAATTGCCCGACGCAAAAGCCAGCCCAAGAACCGAGACAAAAACGAGCGCGCGCTTCATGCTGGCATGGACACGAAAGGAAATAATTTCCTAACCCTTGTCCCGTTTCAGGAGATTCGTCCGGGCGCGTTCAAGTGCGGCGCGTTCCTCCGCGTCGAGACTGCCAACGCCCTGCTTGGAAATTTTTTCCAGGATCTCATCAATCGACTCGGTCACTTTCTTATCTTTCAAGATTTTGAAATTATGTTGGCGAATCAGCTTTTGCGCGCGCCGTTCCTCCATCCAATCGGTCAGCCATGCCATGCCGCGTCCCGCACCGACCACGCGCATCCCAAAGTACCCGACCCCGCTGCATATCCACAAAATAATCAGGCTCGTCCAGAGATGATAGCCCACATCCATCAGCGAATAGATGGCCAGGAGCACCCACGCCCATCCCTTCGCCGTCAGATTAACAAACCAGATATTGATAACCACGCCGGGATAAATCGTGGCGAAGGCAACGAACACGCCGAAGACACTTTCCGTGCCGCCGAGATGATTCTGCGGCCAGCCCAGTCCGATCAGGCAGAGAAGCAGCGCGGGAATAAAGATCAACGCGCCGTAAAGCTTCAGGAAGGTCTTCCGTCCCACGAATTGCTCGACCTCCCGCCCGGCGAAATAGAGAAATCCCATCGCAAAAATAAACCAGAGCGACGGCATGAAAATGACATAGCTGGCTAGTCGCCAAACCTCCCCATGATTAAGCACCTGATAAGTATCGAGGGACAACGCCATCTCGACCGCAACCGGACTCCCCATCGACATGCAGAGCACCGCGACGACCAGCGCAACGCAGTGCAGAATAATTAAAAGTGTGGTGACGTAAATCGGTCGCCCTTGTATCCAGAAAAGCGGGCGATAATCTTCGGATCTTTCGTAAATCATGACGCAATGTTTCCACTCCTAGATTAAGCGGGGTCTGCGGCGGTGTCTAGGCGCTACCTGAAAAAGGCCGCCTGCGTTCATGGTAGGGACGGCAGTCCCATGCCGTCCCATATGGATGGGACACGAAGGGACTCGTGTCCCTACCTCGCACCTAGGTAGCCGTCGACCTCCGGGCGACGGTGCAGTGGTAGCCGCCTCGGGCCCCGAGGCGGTCATGGCGTAAGCCATAATTAAAAAAGCCTGTCATCCTGAGCTTGTCGAAGGATCAGCCTCCGGAAAGTTACACTCTTATCGCTGTGTTCCGGGCCTTATCGGGAGATGATCCTTCGACAAGCTCAGGATGACAGCCTTTAAGGAACCGTAACCGACTTCGCTAGGTTGCGCGGTTTATCGACATCACGCCCCAGGATAACCGCCATGTGATACGCAAAAAGTTGCAGCGGAATCACGCTCAGGATCGGCGCCGTATATTCGGGAGCCTCCGGAATGTAAAAGACATCGTCGGCATGTTGCAGAATATCCTCGTCGCCTTCGGTTGCCACGGCGATGACCGAGCCTTTGCGGGCCTTCACCTGCTGCATATTATTGACGTTCTTGTCGTAGGCACCGTCTTTCGGACAGAGGAAAACACTTGGCGTCTTTTCATCCACCAACGCGATGATGCCGTGCTTGAGTTCCGCCGTGGGATGCCCCTCCGCATGGATATAAGTGATCTCCTTCATCTTCAACGCCCCTTCCAGCGCGATGCCGTACTGCATCTGACGGCCAAAGAAGAGCATCGAATCGATGTCGCGATATTTCTCCGCGATGCGCCGGATGTGATCGCTTTGCTTGAGAATCGAAGTGATTTGATCGGGGAGCGCCTCGATGGCTGCGATCATTTCGCGTCCCTGTGAGGCGGAAAGAAAACGCATCCGGCCCAGGAGCAAGCCAAGCAGAACAAAAATGACAACCTGTGACGTGAACGACTTCGTTGCCGCAACGCTTATTTCCGGCCCGGCATACATATAGACGCCGCCATCGGTTTCGCGCGCGAGGGTGCTGGCGACATTATTACAAATACCGAGAACACGATGACCCTTGCGCTTGGCTTCCCGCAACGCGCCGAGGGTATCCTCCGTCTCACCGCTTTGACTGATGGCGAGAACCAGTGTGCGACGATCCAGAGGCGAATTGCGCAACCGAAATTCGCTCGCCCAATCGATCTCCACCGGCACATGCGCCAGCGATTCGATGATATATTCCCCCACCAGGCCAGCATGGAGCGCCGTGCCGCAGCCGGTGATCACGATGCGATCTATCTCCCGCAACTCCTGTGGCGTAAGATTCAACCCGCCGAGTTGCGCCGTGCATTCTTCCAGGTTGAGGCGACCCCGGACGGCATTCTGGATCGAGAGAGTCTGCTCAAAAATTTCCTTGAGCATGTAATGCGGGAAATCACCAAGATCGGCTTCACCTGCGTCGTAATTGATCTGGCTGATTTCGAGACCCGCTTTGTTATGGGTGAGTGATTTGAGCCGGTAACCCTGGCGATCCACCGTGACCACGTCGAAATCACGCAGGTGCGCCACGGTCTGCGTATGCGCCGCGATGGCCGCAGTGTCGCTGGCGAGAAAATGTTCATGCTGCCCGATGCCCAGGACAAGCGGACTGCCGCGTCGCGCACCGACCATGACATCGGGCTGATCCTGATGCACGGCGACGAGACCATAAGTGCCCGTGACTTCGCGCAGCGCTTCCATGACCGCCATTTCAAGACGATTTCCCGTCTCCACGTCGAGCGCGTCAAAATGAAAGCCGATCAAATAGGCCAGGACTTCCGTGTCGGTCTCCGTGCGAAATTGAAGCCCCTTGTCCTGAAGTTTTTTCTTCAGGACACCGTAATTTTCAATAATGCCGTTATGCACGATGGCCAGCTTGCCGGAGGCGTCGGTGTGCGGGTGGGCGTTGATATCGGTCGCCTTGCCGTGAGTGGCCCAGCGCGTATGGCTGATCCCAAGGCTGCCGTGGAGAGGATGACTGTTCAGCGCGCGCTCCAACTGGTCGATGCGCCCCACTCTCTTGGTTATTTCCAAGCCTTTGCCGTTGAGCACCGCGATGCCGCTCGAGTCGTATCCACGATATTCGAGACGACGTAATCCTTCCAAAAGAAGCGGTTGGGCTTCCTTATCCCCGAGATAGGCAACAATTCCACACATAAGCGAACCTACTAGTTGCCACGATGAACAGGCAGCGTCAAGGACGGGGGGGCCAAAAGGTAATGTAGCAATCTACCGAAAATGACCGAAGCAGAGCCGTCATTCCGAGCGAAGTCGAGGAATCGGTATTTGCTCCCAAGCAGGTTTTTTCAAACTGATTCCTCAACTTCACCTCGGGTAAGCATATTGCCCGGTCACGATCTTTCGGCTCGGTTCCGTTCGGAATGACGCCATGATTTATGAATAACTCATGTGCCGGACCAACTTCTTCGGGCACCGCACACCCCAACCTACTACAAACCCGTTGACGACGACTGGGGTTGAGCCCCCGGATCGTGAATCGTTTGGTTCGTTATCGTCGTCTGGCCGTTTGGTTCAGTGGGCATCTGCATCTCCTTGCGGATATGATAGAGGCCGTCGAAAAGGACTTCACCGGTATGGGCATCGACAAACTGAATCTGGATCTTGTAGAGGTTATCG
Organism: Verrucomicrobiota bacterium; assembly: GCA_013286145.1. Taxonomy (GTDB): domain Bacteria; phylum Verrucomicrobiota; class Verrucomicrobiia; order Methylacidiphilales; family UBA1321; genus JABDGH01. The sequence continues at coordinate 13,711 of JABDGH010000019.1, read as the reverse complement.
TTGAAATTCCCGCGTAACTCCGCCTGCACCCGGTAATCGGGATCGCTGCTGACCTCCACCGGCGGCGGAAGCTCCTTTCTGCTCTTGATTTTCTTCGGTGCCGTCAAAATGAGAGGGGGCAGTTCCCGCTCAATGTACCGTAATTGCTCATGAGAACCGACCAGGAGACGATCCCGCAAAAGAGAGTTATATGGTTCAGTATCGACCGGCCCATCAATGACGCTCGTCACGCCCATAAATTGCACCATCGGCGGTTTCGGGGCATTCGTCACCTGCGGCAGTTCGCGAATGGCATGGGCCGCATACTGCCCGGCAATGGCGATATTATCCGCCTCGATGAGCGTCTCTTTCTGCCCCGTGGCTGATTGCGGTAACTGCGACTTGCTGGTGTCGTCAGTCGTCGCGCAGGCCGCGAGTGCCAATGCGCCAACAGCCACCATCACTCCATGCTTCATTCTTCCAATCGTCTTAAAAATAATCATACGTCACACATCCTGTTCTCCCCTACTAAATCATAAAAAGGCGCACACAACGATACAAAGATTCTGGGAATGTATCAATTTGACCGATTGTTGGAGCGGCGGTCACGTTACTCATAAACCATGGCGTCATTCCGAACGGAACCGAGCCGAAAGATCGTGACCGGGCAATATGCTTACCCGAGGTGAAGTTGAGGAATCGGTTTGAAAAATTCGACTTGGGAACAAATACCGATTCCTCGACTTCGCTCGGAATGACAATTCCGCTTCGGTAATTTCCGGCAAATTGACACACTACAAAGATTCTTGAAGCAGGGTTGCGCCCCCCGCCAGTCCTCGTAATATCGTTCATACGTTTCAGTTGGTGTCTCGATCCTTTAAGCTTATGTCCACTCCACCCCAGTCCCGCCCATCTCCCTACCGCTGGCCCATCCGCATTCTTGCACTGGTCATCCTCCTCCTCGCCGTTCGTTTTCTCATGCCGGGCCGGGTCAGCCCTGCCTCGGAATTACGCCGCATTAACATCGTTCCTCCCTTTTCTTTGACGGAGCGAAGCGGCAAAACCATCACAAATCATGATCTGGTTGGTAAAATTTGGGTCGCCGACTTTATTTTCACCACCTGTCCCGGCCCCTGTCCGCTCATCACCGCCAGCATGGTGCGCCTCCAGGAAGCCGTCGCCCACGATCCCCACGTGCAACTCGTAACCTTCACCGTCGATCCGCAGGACGATACCCCGCCCATTCTCGCCGCCTACGCCGACAAATTTGGAGCCGATCCCAACCGCTGGTGGTTCCTCACCGGGGCCGAAAAACCGCTCTATGACCTTATCCAAAACGGTTTCTACCAGGCGGTTCAGGACAACCGGGGACAACCTCCGGAAGAAGGTCAATTTATCGTCACCCACAGCACGAAAATGGTTCTGGTCGATGCCGGTGGAACCGTGCGCGGCTTTTATGATGGTTCCGGTGCCGAGGGCCGGACCGAACTCCTCAAAAGCATCCAAATCCTCGAAAAAGAAGAGAAACAATGATATTTGCACTGACAGAAAATCCGGCCATTTCGCACCTGATCCATTCTCTCCCCGCAGTGAACGCCACGCTCAACGGCCTCACCACCCTCGTCCTCACCGCAGGCTGGATTTTCATCAAACGCGAAAACCGCGTCGCGCACGCCGCCTGCATGATCTCCGCCCTCGTCCTCTCCACCATCTTCCTCGGCTGCTACCTCACTTATCACATCGCCGGTGGCTTGACCAAGTTCACCACCCCCGGCTGGCCCGGTATCATTTACTATTTCATCCTCGCAACACACGTCCCCCTCGCGATGCTCATCCTGCCTTTCATTTTCGCCGCGGTCTATTTTGCCGCCCGCCAACAATTTGAAACCCACAAAAAAATCACCCGCTGGCTCTGGCCCGTCTGGATGTACGTCTCCGTCACCGGCGTAATTATTTATGTCATGCTTTACTGGCTTTTTCCCGGACAGCGCGTAGGATTTTAAAAACGTAACCCTAAACTCCGACATGACCCGAAACTTCTTAAGTTTATTTATCGGCTTGGTTTTGGGTGCGCTTATTACTTTTGCCTTTATTCACCACTCCCCCCGCCCTTGGGAGTATAAAACCGTTTGGTATGAGGAACAACATTACAAGGAAGACCTCTATAAAGCTGGAATGGAAGGCTGGGAAGTTACAGGGATAATACCTGAGCCTGGCGGTCAGCAAATGGGACTGCTCATTTTAAAACGACAAAAATAAGGCTCATTAAAACGGACACTAGACATTGGGCATTGATGCGTTAAATTTCGGTCACGTTCTTTGAAACATTTTCGCCGGAAGATAAAATCTCCCGGCACACGATTTACCCTGGGAAGTACGTGATGTGGGCCTATGTCTTTCGTCCTATAAACACGAAAAAGGGGACATAAGTCGCTGGTTTAAACGCCACGCCTTCACTGGAAGGCGGGATCTCCACGATCGTCCCCGACCTATAGTGAGGGTCGAAAGTCCTGCTCACCACGGCTTCCTGGGGTAATATTTTTTTAAAGATTGTCATCCTTTGGTAGCCGCGGCAGCAAGCCGCACCCTGAGCGAAGCCGAAGGGGTTGTCGAAGGATCAGCTCCCGGAAAATGTTCGGGTTATCGATAAATTCATCTTTCTTTCCGTCATCCTGAGCGGAACCGAGCCTGAAAGTGCGACTCAGGCGCATGGTTAACCCGAGGTGCAGTCGAAGAACCTGCCTCGATAAACCAAACGTGAAGAAGGCGTCGTAAAATTTCCAAACACCAGAACGGACTCCCCGCTTGTCGCTCATTCGCAAAAGTCAAAGCAACCTGCTTTACAAAAATCCCATTAATCCTGTCCAAAACCGCCTTCCGTCATTCCGTTAATTCCGTCAAAAAATTCAGCGATCCCCCTATTCCCAGATCGCTACATCATTGTCAGCCGGGACTCTTCTCGGTTATGCTCAACGTTCCATGTCGTTCATCGTCCAGAAATACGGCGGCACCTCGGTGGGCAACCCCGAGCGCATCCGCAACGTCGCCGCCCGCGTCGCCGAGGCCCGCAAGGCCGGCCACCGCCTCGTCGTCGTCGTCTCCGCCATGTCCGGCGTCACCGACCATCTCCTCAAGCTCGCCCGCGAAGTCACCCCCGAGCCGAGCGCCCGCGAACTCGACATGATCCTCTCCACCGGCGAGCAACAAACCATCGCCCTCACCGCCATGGCCCTTCACGCCCTCGACGTCCCTGCCGTCTCACTCACCGGCGCGCAGGCCGGCATCGTCACCGACCGCCTCCACACCAAGGCCAAAATCTCCAATATCGCCCCGAAGAAAATTTTGGAATATCTCGATTCAGGCCACGTCGTCATCGTCGCCGGATTTCAGGGCCAGAACGATGACGGCCACATCACCACGCTCGGTCGCGGTGGCTCGGACCTGACCGCTATCGCCCTCGCTGCCGCGCTCAAGGCCGACACCTGCGAGATTTACACCGACGTTGACGGCGTTTATACCGCCGACCCCCGCATCGTCCCCAACGCTAAAAAGATCAACGAAATTTCCTACGACGAAATGCTGGAACTCGCCAGCCTCGGTGCCAAGGTCATGCAGGCCCGCTCCGTCGAATTCGCAAAAAAATTCAAAGTGAAGTTTGAGGTGCGCTCAAGTTTCAACCATAATCCCGGAACACTCATACGAGAGGAACACGCAGCCATGGAAGATGTCGTCTTACGCGGAGTCAGTCTGGAAAAAAATCAGGCCAAGGTCACCATCATCGGCGTCCCCGATAAACCGGGCGCCGCCGCCGGAGTCTTTTCGGCGCTCGCCGAGTCGGGCACCAACGTTGACATGATCGTCCAAAACGTCTCCGCCCAGGGCACCACCGACATGACGTTTACCATCAACAAGGATGACCTCCCCCAGGCGCGCAAAGTCATCGAGGCGCAGGTCGCCAAGGTCGGCGCCAAGGGACACACCGCGCAGGACGGCATCAGCAAACTCTCCGTCGTCGGCATCGGCATGCGTTCGCACACTGGCGTAGCGGCAACCTTGTTTCAGGCACTCGCTCAGGCGGGCATCAACATCCAGATGATTTCCACCAGCGAAATCAAAATTTCCGTCATCATCAACGAAACGGAAGGCGCGCGCGCCAGCCAGGTCGTCCACGACGCCTTTAAGCTCGGCGCCTGATTGAGATCACGGCCTCTCTTCGTTCCCAAGTTCTTCTCGTTCCCAAGTTGCACTTGGGAACGAAGCAACTCACAGCGCCGCTGGTTGATCCGAGGAAATTTTCGCCGCATCCACCTTTTTCTTCAGGTCATCAAACGTACGCGCCGTAATACTGTCGGGCTCAAAAAACATGCGATCCTCCGTAAACTTGATTCCTTCCTTTGCCTGGTGAACCTGGCCATCTTTCAGGCACGTCTCAACGTAGGGAACAATCAGGCCTAGCAGCAAAGTGCCACCACCCTGGTCGGCAAAATCGCGAATCGCCTTTTGATAATCGAGCTTCGCCCCATCCCAATCTTTCGCATCCATTTTTTCCATGATCCCGATGGTGCTTCCCTGGATGCCGAGATCGAACCCCTCGCTCCGATTCGCCATGATGATGCTTCGCTGAAGATTCTCCGCCTCGGGATCATTCGCCTGCTTCAGCGCGGCCAGCAAATGTTGTTGCCCCGCCACCTTCATTTCCGGAAATGTTGTGAACTGCGTGATCCATGCCTGATAAAAAGCCTTTTTCTGATCCAGGTCGACGTTGCTCAGTTCCAGCAACGCGCCCTCCATCTTCCACGTCCCGGCCCACTCCGGCATGATCGAACGCGCATCATCAAGAATTTGCCGACACGACGGATCATCGACATGAAGCCGCGCCCACGCCAGCGCTGTCATGGCCGATTGATAATTGGAATTTTTCGCCCCGGTTTTGAACAGATTCGTAAGAACGGTATCGTCAATTCCCTGCCAGGTTTGAGGATCAATCGCATAACCCTTCGGATAATTCTGGCTCGCGTAGCGCCCGCAATCCAACTCCCATTTGCCTGAACTCGAAAGATACCCAAACCACGCGTGCCCACCCCCCGTGCCCTGGCCATGAAAGAAAATGGTCGGAATGCCGCGGCCCTTGCCGAGAATCGAGGCGTAGTAGGCTTGATCCACGCAAATGCCTCCCATCTTCTCGATATCGCTCAGCAGGTAGGTCTTCCCCGGCCAGTTAAAAACGATATTCTCATTTGGCTTTACCCGCGACTCGTCGTACTTGATCGAGAAAAAAGCGTCCCCAAAATGCGAATAGGAAATGTGACTCTTCTGCGCGTATTCGAGTTCCGACAACTTAACCTCGCTATCGACCAGAAACTTCAGGTTCTCAACCGTGATCTGGGTCAAATCCAGCGCCGTCTTTTTATTTCGATTCGCCTGCACATAAAAATTGAACCGTTCTACCACATCGAAATTGCCAATCGGCACCGCCGCCTGCGCGACCTGGTTATGCGGCCAACTCCACGGAAAAGCCTGGTCAAAAACCAGGCTGTAGGCGACACCCAGCGCCGCATATTCATGAAGATCGTCCAGATTGGCCTGGGCCAGCAGAATCAACTTTTGCAGCGCCTGCTTCTTGTTATCACGCGGATCAAGTTTCTTGACGAACAAATGCGAAATCGACTCATCCTTCCCCAGCGCGATAAAGGTCTTGAGATTGTCCGCATCGGCTAGGGAAGTGGAGCTGGCCACGCCCAGTTCAATCCACTCCAGGTGCTCCATCCAGCCTTGGAAATCGGCCTGTGAAAAACAGGAAGCGCCATCCTTCTTGTAACTCGCTTCCAACTGGGTTTGCAAATCCTTCGCCGCCTTGGGCCACGAATCGGGAGTCGGATTTTGCGTCCACCACGCCTTCTGCGAATCGCTGTCCCATGCAGGCAGCGGATTTTGCGCCCGGCACACGAGCGCTAAACTAATAAAGAAAAAAACAATCAGGCCCCTTTGCATACAAAGTCTTCCTTTGAGCATTCGGGGCTGCATCGGACGATGCAAATTCCCTTACTTTTTAGCAGCAGCTTTTTTGGCGATGATGCGGTCATTCTTCGCGGCGCGCTTGACGCGGCGGCGAACTCGTTTACGTCCTGGATAATCTCCCATAGACAAAAGATGATGCCCGCCATATCCCTTCGCGGCAAGGAAGTTTAATTTCCCTGGATCGACTCCCCCCGAAGTTGGGTAGCCGTCGACCTCCGGGCGACGGTGCAGTGGTAGCCGCCTCGGGCTCCGAGGCGGTCATGGCGTAAGCCATAATTCAAAAAGCCCGTCATCCTGAGCGAAGCCGAGCCTGAAAGTATGAGTCGAGCACATGGTTTACCCGAGGCGCAGTCGAAGGATCTGTCCCGATAAACAAAACGTTAAAAAGGCGTCACAATGTTCCAAATGCCAAAAAGGATTCCCGCTTGTCGCCCAGGCAAAAAAGACACTCGGTCTCACAACCTCTCCTACACCGCATCCGAAACGCTCGACAGCGTAAACTCATCCACCAGCAGCGTTGGCACCGCAATCGGAATCCCAATCGACTCCTCGCCATAGGTACGCACCGACGGCCCCATCGCCGTAACCTTGTTCAGCATCGCAACAGGACTCTCGTTGAACCGAAAATTCTGCACCGGCTTCGTGATCTCCCCGTGTTCGATGAGAAAAACTCCATCGCGGGTCAGTCCCGTCAGCAACACCGTTTGCGGATCAACCTCGCGGATGTACCAGAACCGCGTGATCAAAAGCCCGCGCTTGGTCTGCTTGATCATCGCCTCGGTCGAAGTCGTTCCGCCCACCATCGTCAAAGTCGTTGGCCCCGGCACCGGCTGGCCTCCCGATTTCTGCGCCCAGTAACGACCGCACTGCAAATTTTTCAGGATACCCCCGTCGATCCAGACCGTGCGTTGGGTGGGCAAGCCATCCGTCGAATAAATCGATCCCGGCACGACGAGGTCATTCGGATCGGAATAAATCGTGATATTTTTGCCAAACACCGACTCGCCCAGGCGCGATCCGCCGCCCTTTTTCGTCGCGAAATTACGGCCTTCATCCGCCGCGCGCGCATCGAATTCCCCCCCGATCAAAATACCAATCAGGTCGGAAACCGCCGATGGCTCAAGAATCACCGTATATTTTCCCGGCGGCAAAGGAATCGGCTTCTGCGAACGAATCGCCTTGTCTATGGCCACTGACCCCATCGCGGCCACATCAAGCTTGCTGAAGTCATGGTGGGTTGTGCCCGCCCAACCCGAGCCGGTGCCATCCGGTGTCCGCGCCGTGATGGTATGTAAAGCATTGGTCTCCTGGTCGTAAACGAAAAGACCTTTGCTCGTCCCGAAACTCGAAAACGACGTCCCAATCTCCAAAAATCCGGAAGCCTGCAAATTTTTGGCCTGCGTCTGTTGAAGCACCGGTTGAATCGCCGCCGCCAGCATCTCCGATGAAGCCGATTGCGTGGCCGGGGAAAAAGCCGTGCCGCGCCCATATTTTTGCGGCCCGAGAGGCGGCAGAAATTCCGGATTCTCAGGAGCCAGTTTTGCCGTGCGTTCCGATGCATCCACCAGCGCCGTCAACCCCTCATCGCTCAAATCATTGCCCGATGCCGAGCCGACCCGTTTTCCAAAATGCGATTCAACACTGATTTCAACCCCGCTTGGTGAACCGTTGGTCGTCGCCATGTTTTGCGCGTATCGAATATGCCGGTCTTCATAGCCGCTGATCGACACGGTGCACGAATCGGCCTTGGAAAGAGCCACGATTTTCTTCGTGATGCCCTGCGTATCGGCTTCGGTCAGGATCATGCCAGTTCCTTTCGGGCGGTGTTGATCACGTTGACTTTCCGAAACCGCGCTGGCACCGCGCCATGCGACACCGGTGCCGTTTGTTCGGGCTGTCCCTTGCCGCAATTCGATGCCCCGCCGAGAAAATAAGTATTCTGGTCGCCAATCCCATCCATCGAATTCCAGAACTCAACCGTGCTGCCCTGATAGGCGACATCGCGCAACATCCCGCCAAGCTTCCCGTTCTTGATTTCGTAGAAAAGTTGGCCCCCGAATTGAAAATTGTGCCGCTGCTGGTCGATACTCCAGCTTCCATTGCCCACGATGTAGATGCCCCGCTTCACGTCGGCGAAGAGATCGTCCAGCGAACATTTTTTTGGATTGGGCACAAGCGAGACATTCGGCATCCGTTGAATGGGAAATGCCGACCAGCTATCCGCAAAGGCGCAACCGTTCGACGCTTTCTGCCCGATAAGTTGTGCCTGGCCGATCGCCATCTGGTAATTCACAAAAATCCCATCCTGAATGATGGGGAATTCACCGCCAGCCGAGCGCACGCCGTCATCATCGTAACCGACCGTGGAAAGTCCGCCCTCCTGGCTGCGATCCGCCACGATATTCATCAGCTTGCTGCCATACTTGAGCTTGCCCAGCTTGTCCGGCGTCACAAAAGTCGTTCCCGCAAAATTCGCCTCCCAGCCCAGCGCGCGATCCAACTCCGTCGGATGCCCCACCGATTCGTGGATCGTCAGCCAGAGATTGGTCGGATCAAGCACCAGATCATAAGCATCGGGATCGACTGGCTTGGCCTTAAGTTTTTCCCGGGCCTGCTCGGCGGCTTTCGCGGCTTCCCCGACAAAATCATAACCCAGGATATAATCATAACCGCTGCCCCGCGGTGCCGCCAATCCCGTGCGCGATGAGAAATGCCCCGTGGCCTTATCGACCACCGTCACCTCCGTCTCAGGCATGACTCGCACCCGGGTCTGCATGATCTGGCTGCCGCGACTCGAGGCAAAAAACTTTTCTTCGCGAACAAACGCAAAGGCCGCCGTCGCATAATCGGCCCCGGCTTTCAGAGCTGCTTCGTTAATCGTCATCAGCTTGCCGATCTTCTCGTCCGTCGGAATGATAAACGGATCAGCCTTCATCGGCATGTCCCACCTATCCCGATAAACAGGCACATCCTCCAGGACGAATTTGCGCAATTGCAGGGACTGGCTCGCCTTCGCCACCTGTACCGCGCGCAGTGTGGCCTGCTTGACCTCCTCGTCCGTGGCCAGCGGACTGCTCGCGTAACCCCACGTCCCGTCGAGCAGCACCCGCACCGCAAACCCCACGCTCAGTCCCGTTGACGATTCCTCCAACCGCCGCTCCTTGACCTCCAGATATTCGGTCTGGTAACGGCACAAACGAAAATCGGCATACGACGCCCCCTGGGACTTCGCCACGCCCAGTGCCATGTCCGCCAGGCGAATTTTTCCAGCCAAGTCGAGCTTCTCCGCAATCTCAATCGCCACCGCATGACGCGCCCCCAGAAAAAGCGTCGAGGGCAATAGCGTCGCGCAGGCGCATCCACCCACCGAACGAAGAAACGAACGTCGATTCACGGAAAAAACTGTGCTGCCCGCACCCGCAAAAGTCAAAGCAACCCGCTTTACAAGTATGTAGGCTCCCTCCGTCATCCTTCGGTAGACGCGCCCTGAGCGAAGCCGAAGGGCTTTTTATTAAAAAAGCCTGTCATCCTGAGCAAGCCGGGCTTGTCCCGGCGCTGTCGAAGGACCTCTAACTATTTCTTTCAGGTAGCCGTTGCGCGCCGCGCGACGGTGCAGTGGTAGCCGCCTCGGGCCCCGAGGCGGTTCCTTGATTCCGCCAAGACATCCTCAATTAACCCGAACGCCTCTCTCTCCCTCCGTCATCCTGAGCGGAACCGAGCCTCAAAGTATGACCCGGGCGCATGGTTAACCCGAGGTGCAGTCGAAGGACCTGCTCCGATAAACCAAACGCGAAAAAAGCGTCACAAAGTTCCAAACACCCAAAGAGACTCCCCGCTCGTCGCTCATTCCCTACCCTTGCTTCCACTGACGAAAAAACAAAAACCGGCGTCACCCTAAGGTAACGCCGGTCTTCATGCGAAAACGTATATTTAAACGCTCGCGTCGGGATTCTGATCCGCTGTTTCCTGCGAATTTTCCACCTCACGCGAACTCTGGCTGGGACGCTTATCCAACTTTGCGCCACTCACCACAATCTGCCGTCCCATAAAATCGGTACGGTTCAGCTTGGCGCCGGCTTCCTTTGCCGTTTCCAACGTCTCCATCTCGACAAAGCCGAAACCCTTGGAACGATTGGCATGGCGATCCATCGCGATCTCCACATTCTTCACCGCCCCCACCTTGGAAAAGAGATCGAAAAGATCGCTTTCCACCGCCTCGTAGGAAAGATTTCCCACGTAAAGCTTGGGAGAAACAATTTCCTGCGGCGGTATATCGCTCTTCGGATGATCTTCACGCCGTGGACGCTCGGGCCGTGGGCCTCTGTCCTTGAAATCGGGCCGTGAACTGCTTTCACGCATGGGCTTCGATTCCGACTTGGTTTTACTGCCGAAGATCCAACCGAACAATTGCGCGATCGGATTCTTCTTCTTTGGCGTCGTTGCCGAAGTGCCGTTGCTATGCCCCCGGTTTCCCGGGTAATTATTGGTGCGTCCGCGACCTCCGCGTTTGCGACGTCCCCCTCCGGGTCCGCCTGCGCCTCGTGGGCGATAATCTGAACTCATTTGATGTTACTGACATGCCGTGAATCGCGCGGTCTTCAAAATCAACCCGCGCTCTTTTTCAGGCTCTACTGGCAAACTTCATTCTATCGCTACTGACCTATCGACATTTCCAAGTGAGAAAACTTTAATTCCCTTGGCAAAAGCCATCCGATAAAATCCGCGTCTGTTTCTTTCCATCCTGCTGGTTGCATTGCCCTCGACCCCGTGCCTGGTTCGGCCAAACGTGGAAGAGGCAATTTCATGGAAAAGTGATGAAGCTGTAGATAAGTCCTGTGGTTGCCGGGGATAAGCAAGGCATTCAAAGACCCGAGCGCCTAAGCGCCGGGCAAGAGGTTAGCGTGTGAACTTGCTCCCAACTCCATATTGATGAGAACAAAGGCGCCAGCTGCCCCGACCACGAAAGACTTCACAACATGTTCCTTTCTGCCGGGAAAGTTAGCCCGTCGAGACGGATAAGTAAACCTTATCTTTGAAACGCCTTCGGGCCTCGCGTCATGCCGCACTCCTCGAAAATATAATCGACGACGGCTCCCGGCGTATTCCATTTCGCCACATGCTCCCGCCCGGCCTGGATCATTTTCAATAAACGCTCCTTGTCCCCCAGTGCCTTCTCAACCACGCGAATCAAATCATCCCCCTCGCATCCATAATAAAAGCCATGCTCGCTCTCGACCAGCGGGTGATACCGCTGAATCGTCGGGTAATTCATCACCGGCACCGCCCCATGAACCAGCGCCTCGTAATGCCGATGACATTCCCAACCCGAACCTTCCGGCGACCACACCAGCCATGCGGAAGCAATGCGCCGGAGAAATTCTTCCCGGTCCAGCCGCTCCGACGGCATATCGACCCGCCATCCCCGCTCACGCAACTTTTGCAGCACTTTCATCCCCTCCACCCGAACCGTCGTCTTGGCGTTGTCCCCCACGTAAAAAATATCGATCGTCTTTTGCTCCGGGCGAACCTCGCCATATTCGACCCGTGGCTGGATCTGCAGCGGGAAATGCCTCAACTTTTCCTTCGCCGCGCAAAAAAAAGGCTGACGGCGGATATTGGAAACATCCTCGTTGCGCGCGCTCGTATATAAAAAGGCGTGCCAGGTGTTCTGGGGCAGTTCGCGTTTGAAAAAAAGATCGATGCGCGGGAAAAAGGAAAAGAAGCGTGATCCGATCACCATCGTGTCGAGCCGGTCGATGACGATGACCTTGAAATCTTTCCGCTTAACAAAAAAAAAGAAGATAGGGAGCCAGCGCCTCGAACTTGAAAAAAACCGCCTTGAAAATGCCGTAAATATTTTTCAGGAAAAACCGATCCCGTCGCCACAAGGTGACCGAAATATCGCTCACCACGATCAAATCGAATTCGCCCCGCCCAATCCGCCGCCACAATTTGACCGCCGTTCCCGGCGTGAACTCCAACCGCTCCCGGACGGCACCCGCCGCCTTCTTTTTCCCCACCCACGTCGTTCGTTCTGGCAGCAACGAATGAAACACTCCCTCCCCGATTTCCAGGACACGCAGGGAATCGGGGAGATTATCCATGGAGCCTACGCCTCGGCCAGACACCCGTCGATCCACCCCAGCAATTGCCGGATATTCTCCGTCGACTCATCTCCCATGTGCGAAATGCGAAAACTCGTCCCCTTGATCTTGCCATAACCGCCGTCGATCACGCACGAATGCTTCGCCTTCAACGCGCTATTCAGCTTCGCCACGTCAATCCCGCGATTATTGGCGACGCACGTCAACGTAACCGACTCGTAACCCTCCTTCGGGAAAAACGCAAAACCGCGATCCTTCACCCACGCCCGCGTCACCTTCGCATTCTCCATGTGCCGCGCATAACGGGCGTCCAGGCCCTCCGTCAGCATATCCTCCAGCTTGCTCTGCAACGCATAGAAATGCGAAATGCTCGGCGTCGTCGGCGTCATGCTCGACTCCTGGTTCTTCTTGAACTCCAGGAAATCGAAATAATAACCCCGATCCTTCAGCGTCGCCGCCTTCGCGAAAGCCTTCTCCGAAACCGTGAACAACGCCGCGCCCGAGGGCAACGCCAGCGCCTTCTGCGTCCCGGCCAGCATCAAATCGATCCCCAGTTCGTCGAACGGAATCTTCATCGCCGTAAACGACGAAACGCAATCGACGATAAACTGCACGTCGGGAAATTTGCGCATCACCTTCGCAATATCCACCAGCGGATTCATCGTCCCCGTGCTCGTCTCGTTATGAATCAGCGTCACCGCGTCAAACTCACCCGTCGCCAGCTTCGCCTCGATTGCCTCCGGAAGAATGGGCTGCCCCCAATCCACCTGCAACGCCTCCGCCGACTTGCCGCACTTCTTCGCCACATCGAACCACTTGTCCGAAAATGCGCCGCTCATGCACGTCAGCACTTTTTTGCTCACCAGGTTGCGGATCGAACCCTCCATCACGCCCCACGCCGAGCTTGTGCTCACGAAAACCGGCTGCTTCGTGTAAAAAATCTGCTGCAACTTCGGATGAATATCCGCATACAGCGCCTGGAAATCCTTCGAGCGATGCCCGATCATCGGCCGCGAAAACGCGCGCATCGTTTTTTCTGAAACTTCAACCGGACCCGGAATAAACAGCTTGATATGAGACATAAGCCGCAAAGTTTAAACGCCTCATTTGGAATTTAACAGAAAAACGTCACACAAAATCCGCCACCTCCCACGGTAGCCGTCGCTGTCCCAGCGACGGTGCAGCGGTTTAAAAAGCCTGTCATCCTGAGCAAGCCGGGCTTGTCCCGGCGCTGTCGAAGGACCTCTAACTATTTTTCCTTTCAGGTAACCATCGCGTTATCCACAGGTAGGGACGGCAGTCCCATGCCGTCCCATTATTGATGGGACACGAAGGGACTCGTGTCCCTACCTTGTATATCTCCCCGTCTCCAACCCACCCCAACCCCCGCGAAATTCAAGGAAGAGCTAAGAATCCTTTACGAACCCCGCAAAAAACGTGTATTTATAAAGCTGGTTTGTAAGCATCTCATTTTTATGGACGATTTCCCACCCAGCGCAGAAGCCATTGCCGTCGCACCCTCGCATGGCCATGCCAGCCATGACGATCACGACCATGGCCACGACCACCATCAACTGGGATTTTGGCGCAGCTACGTCTTTTCCACCGAC
>JABDGH010000018.1 GCA_013286145.1 Verrucomicrobiota bacterium | reverse complement strand
AGTTGATGGCGATAAAGGTCTTGTTGGCGCGCGAACCATTTTGATAAATCGCGCTTGCGACCAATTCCTTACCGGTGCCGCTTTCGCCGGTGATCAGAATGGTCGTATTGGTCGGCGCGACCTGACCGACGAGTTTATAAACCTGCTGCATCGCCGGCGAATTACCCACGATGGTCTGGCGCGCTTCCTCAGGATTGAGCTTCGTGGGAAACGCCACAATCTGTTGCATCGCGCGCGCGGTGGACAGCGCCTCGGAAAGCAAATCCTTGAGGCGCAGAATATCAAACGGCTTGAGCACGTAATCGTAGGCACCGAGTTTCATCGCCTCGATGGCGGTTTGCGAGGTTCCGTAGGCGGTCATCATGATCACCACCTGCTTGGGATTCATCTGCCGCAGTTCCTTGAGAGTATCGAGTCCGCTTTGCTGTCCCATGCGGATGTCCATGACAATCAGGTCGGGACGCGATTTGCGGGCTATCTGGATGCCTTCGCTGCCCGACTCTGCGCTCACGATGGTGAGTGGCTCCTTTTCCAAAAGACGGCGAAAGGAATAATGGACATCCTTCTCATCGTCGATGATGAGAATCGTCTGGCGGCTGTCGCTTGAAGGTTGAACCCGATCCATGGGAGTAGCGGAACGAGGCTGGCGCGAGGGGACGGAACCGCGTGCGCCAGTGATCATAGGCTTATATTATATCGGACGTCCAACTGCTGAGATAAATGGTTTTAGTTCCTTCACCAGCTTCGCGTAAAGACCGAAATCGACCTGCTGCTGGCCATCGCTCCAGGCCTCAGCCGGGTTCGGGTGAACCTCGATCAAAAGACCATCGGCATTGAGCGCAACCGCTGCCTTGCACAACTCTAAAACGAGATCGGCGCGACCGCAACCCTGGCTCGGATCGATAATCACCGGCAGATGCGATTCCTGTTTCACAATCGCCGTGGCTGCGAGGTCGAGGGTGTTGCGCGTGTAGGTCTCAAAGGTGCGGATACCGCGCTCGCAAAGCAGCACATTCGGATTGCCGTTGGCTAAAACATATTCAGATGCCAACAGCCATTCCTCGATTTTCATGCTCATGCCGCGCTTGAGCAGGATCGTCTTGCCGCTGCGGGCCGCCTCAGTGATAAGGGAGAAATTTTGGCAGTTACGCGCGCCAATTTGCAGGATGTCGGAATGGGCGGCGACCAACTCGACGTCCCGTTCGGAAAGAACCTCGGTCACAATGCCCAAGTCATATTCCTTTGCCGCCTGGGAGAGCAGGCGCAGGCCTTCCTTGGCCAGGCCCTGGAACTCGTAAGGGGACGTGCGCGGTTTAAACGCGCCACCCCGCAGAAATGTGGCACCCTGCGCCTTGACCGCCTTCGCGGTGGACATGAGTTGTTCCTCACTTTCGACCGAACAGGGTCCCGCCATGAAACAAAACTTTTTACCCGCGCCGATTTCCTGCCCGTGGACTTTCACGATGGTATCGCCGCCCTTCTTGGCTTCACGACTCGCAAGTTTGTAGCGTTTCTGGACGCGATGGACGTGCTCAACCTGTGGCCAGGAAGCGAGAGTCTCCAGCGACTGGTGGGTGTTCTCATCGCCAATCGCGGCAATGACGGTCTGCACCTTGCCGTGAATGGGGCGGGGTTCGTAGCCGAGCTTCGCCACTTCGGCAATGACTTTTTCGACTTCTTCTAATGGTAGGTTGGGTTTCAAAACAACGATCATAATTGAACCGGAATGGTGTAATTCCGGAAAGTTAGGTGTAGGTCACACCGCGCCCGGAAGCAATGGCAAAGTGACCTGCGGACATTGCTTTCAAATCGATGGTTTGGATTCCGAATCCGGCAGACTTCTCACGGAATCCAAGTTGAAGTCATGAAGGGAATCACCCTTCTCCTTTTTGTCGCGGGAAATATCCGTCAGGGCTCCGATATCGACTTTATCTTTTTCGCGGGTTGATCCCTTCTTGGTTTCAATCAAGGCTTCAGCTCTCAAAAAAGGAATCGGGGTACCCGACTTTAAGGCATGGTGATCTATCCAAGGCAGGAAATCGACCAAAGTCTTGCCATTCATGCGAACGAATAGGTCGAGGTTAAAATCTTCCTGGATGCGTACGGCTCCAGGTTCATCGGTCAAGTCTGGCGCCGTAAGCCCTCCTCCATAACCTTCGCCAAAATCTTTTAGGCATCGGGCCAGGCGAGCTATATTATCCGGGGAATTATCGACGAGAACGTCAACATCGTCCGTGGTGCGGACGAAACCGTTGAGGCAAACCGCCAAGCCGCCTACTAGGGCGAACTTAACTTGCTCTTTGACGAGGGCGTCCAATAATTCTTCGTACGAGGTGATCATCTTGGGGTCGATGGATTCCCAACCGGTCCAATTCCACATTCAAACGGCGCACTCGTTCAAAAACAGTCAGGTCACGCGGCCTGCCAAATGTTTTGCGAATCATTTCCGTTTGCATACTTTTGCCAAGATAGCCTCTCCCATAGCCCAAGGAAAGCTATCCTTAACGCCAGAAGATATTCTCAAAAGGAAACTACCTTTCTAATAGATATAAGTTTTCACGGTTTTCAGTAGCAAAGTGGCATGGGCCTTGTTAATTAAAATGCCATGCCTGTCACATCACCCGGCCTTAAAGGGATTGTCGCCGCCACCACGCGCCTCAGCGACGTCCTGGGAGATGAGGGCATTCTCCTCTACGCCGGGTACGATATCAATGAACTGGCCGGGAAGGTAAGTTACGAGGAAGTCGTTTTCCTCCTCTGGCACGAACGCCTGCCCAATAAGACGGAACTGGCAAAGCTCAAGGCCGATCTGCGCGCCGCCCGCACCCTGCCGCCGCCCGTGCTCGAATTTTTGAGACATGCCCCCAAGGACGCCAACCCGATGGACGTCCTGCGCACGGGCGTCTCAATGCTGGGTCTTTATGACCACGCACCTGTGGGACCGCAGACGCCGGAACAACTTCTTCCCCGCGCCATTTCATTAACCGCAAAAGTCAGCGTGATCGTCGCTTATTTCCATCGTTCACGCCAGGGCAAGGACTTGCCCCCTATTCGCACCGACCTCGATGAAGCGGCCCATTTTCTCTATCTTCTTTCAAGTGAAACGCCCGGGCCTGAAGCGGTCAAGACGCTCGACCTCGCCTATGTCCTCCACGCTGATCACGGCTTCAATGCCTCGACCTTTTCCGCGCTGGTAACGATCTCCACGCTTTCCGACATCTATTCCGCAGTCACCACCGCCATCGGTTCGCTAAAGGGACCGCTGCACGGCGGCGCCAATGAAGCGGTCATTCACATGCTCCAGGAAATTGGCAGCCCGGACAAAGTCGATGCCTGGGTGCACGACAAGCTGGCCAAAAAAGAAAAAATCATGGGCATGGGCCACGCGGTTTACAAGGTGCTCGATCCTCGCGCCCCCCATCTCAAGGCAATGGCGGTCAAGCTCAGCCAGGAACTTGGGGAAACCAAGTGGATCGAAATGAGCGAGCGCATCGCCGAGATCGTCAAGAAGGAGAAGAACCTCAACGCCAACGTCGATTTCTACTCCGCCACGGTCTATTACAGCCTCGGCATCCCCACCGACCTCTTCACTCCGATTTTCGCCATCGCCCGCACCTCGGGATGGACCGCCCACATCATCGAGCAACTCAAGGATAACAAGATTTTCCGTCCCAGCAGCGAGTACGTCGGATACCCGGTCGGCAAAATGGTTGTGCCCCTCGATCAGCGGTAGTGTATCAATTTGCCGAAAATTACCGAACCGTCATTCCGAGCGAAGTCGAGGAATCGGTATTGCTCCCAGATAGAGTCTTTTCAAACTGATTCCTCAACTTCACCTCGGGTAAACATGTTGGCTGGTCACGATCTTTCGACTTGGTTCCGTTCGGAATGACAGCATGGTTTACGAGTAAGCGTGACCGCCGCTAAAACAATCGGTCTAATTAAGACATTCCCCGATCAGCGGTAAAGTGGCTGGGAGAACTGGTTTCGTTCTTGGAAAAATGCAGGATGGGCAGATCATTCACCAGTTGATTTGTCCCTTAACCCAGAACATGATCGACTTGTAATGTCGCTCCTGGCCAGTTCATGATAAATTAGATCATCTGGAATCCCCATGAAGATACTTGTTCTTGAAGATGACGCCAAAATCGCCTCCTTTGTGGCGAAAGGTTTACGCGAGGCTGCTTACGACGTCGATATCAGCGCCAATGGCGAAGAAGGCTGCGAACTCGCCCGTAAAAATCCCTACGACGCCGCCATTGTCGATCTCATGCTGCCCAAGCTCGACGGCCTGAGCGTGATCGAAAAATGGCGTGCGGAGCAGATCAAGCTGCCCGTTCTCATCCTTAGCGCCAAGCGTTCGCTCGATGACCGCGTCAAGGGCCTGCAACGCGGCGGCGATGATTATCTCACGAAACCGTTTTCCTTCGCCGAGTTGCTCGCACGATTGCAGGCGCTGATTCGTCGCTCCGGTTCTGCGGCCATTGTCACGAGTCTCACCTTTGCCGATCTCAAGATGGATCTCCTGACCCGCGAAGTCTGGCGTGGCTCGACCAAGATCGAACTCCAGGCCCGGGAATTCCTCCTGCTCGAATATCTCCTGCGCAATCAGGACAAGGTCGTCTCCAAGACAATGATTCTCGAGCATGTCTGGAATTATCATTTTGATCCGCAAACCAACGTCGTCGATGTGCTCGTCTGCCGCCTGCGCAACAAAATCGACCGTGATTTCGAACCCAAGCTGATTCACACGCTGCGCGGTGCGGGCTACAGCCTGCGCCTGCCTTAGAAAGGAAAAGGGGAAATCGCGGACCAATGTCCTTCCAATTTCATCCTTTTTCCCTCTACCCTTTCTAATGCTCGCTCCTCATAAAGCGATTGAGCCTCCCCGCGAGACGGAAAAAAAGATCGCCCGGCGCTCCCTGGTTCAGCCACTCGGTTTCAGCATCCGTCTCAATCTCTGGTACACCAGTTTTTTCATCGTCGGGGCATTTCTCCTTTTTACCTTTGCCTACGTCCTCCTCGTGCGCGAATTGAGGGAAAGCGACCGCGAAATCGTCCGCGCCAAGCTCGATGACTGCCGCGCCTGGTATGCCCAGGGCGGTACAAACGCCCTGGAACGGCATTTCAAAAATGAGAGCGACTGGGCCAGGGAATCGACTTTTATCGAGGTCAGAAATACCAACGAGGTAATGACCTTCTTTTATTCGCCCCAGAAAGACAAGGCGATGCTCACCCGTCTCGGCACTGGCCAGGTTTCCGAGGCCGACTGGTTCAGCTTACCCTCTGCCGAGCCGGGCATGGTCTGGACCATCACCGGGACAAAACTTTCCGATGGCGCCATCATGGAAGTCGGGTGCACCACGGAAAATCGCGATGAGCTTTTGCGCCATTTTCGCACCATCTTCCTCTTTGCCATCATCCCCATCGTCGTGCTCGGTTTTTGCGGCGGCACTTTTCTCACCTACCGTGCGCTCGGGCCCATTCGCGAAATCATCGGGGCCGTGCGATCCATCATCCAGACCGGCGACTTGCGCGCGCGCGTGCCCGGCCAACGCACCGAGGACGAAATCGAGGAACTCGTGACCCTCTTCAACCGGATGCTCGAACGCAACGAATCGCTCATTCGCGCCATGCGCGACTCGCTCGACAATGTCGCCCACGATCTGCGGACGCCCCTGACCCGGCTTCGGGGCGGTGCCGAAATGGCCCTCCAGCAGGAGAACCCGGCCCAGATCAAGGAAGCGCTCGCCGACGCGGTCGAGGAAGCCGAGCGACTCAACGCCATGTTATGCACGATCATGGACATCTCCGAGGTGCAGGCCGGCTCGCTCAAGCTCGACCTCGAAACTTTCCCCCTCGCCCCCATCGTGCGCAGCCTCGTCGATCTTTACGACGACGTCGCACAGGAAAAAAATATCACCGTCACCGCCGGGATCGATCCATCGGGCCAGGTCACTGCCGACCGGAACCGCTTGCAGCTTTTACTCAGCAATCTCCTCGACAACGCGCTCAAGTACACCCCCAACGACGGACGCGTGGAGATTGGCGCAACCTTTGCCACCGATGCCGTCCGGATCACCCTGCGCGATACCGGCATCGGAATCGACGCAGATGATTTACCCCGCATCTGGGAACGACTCTATCGCGGAGATAAAAGCCGCTCGCAACGGGGACTTGGCCTCGGCCTCAGTTTGGTCAAGGCCTTCGTCGAGGCTCATGGCGGAACCATCACCGTCGAAAGCGAAACCGGCCACGGTTCACTCTTCACCGTCACCCTCCCGAAACCCGCGCCCCTTCCCTCCTGAACCCAAGGTAGCCGCCGATGTCCCTATCGGCGGGGCCTCCCTCCGTGGTAGCCGTCGACCGCCGGGCGACGGTGCATCAGGTAGCCGCCTCGGGCCCCGAGGCGGTTAGGGCGTAAGCCCTAATTCAAAAAGCCTGTCATCCTGAGCTTGTCGAAAGACCTCTAACTATTTCCTTTCAGGCAGTCATCGCGTCACCCACAGCAGCATCTTTTCTCTGGTATGGTAACCGTTGACCTTCAGATGTAGCGGCGGTCTATGACCGTCGATCCCCAAGGTAGCCGTCGACCGCCGGACGACGGTGCAGTGGTAGCCGCCTCGGGCCCCGAGACGGTTTCTGATTTCTCACCTATGACTCACTCACCGCGACTCTTTCAGTCGCATCCCCGGTTGCAGTTTCCGACCTAATTCATAAATCAGCGAGAGGGGAGGGATTCACGCTTCAAGTCCCTCTAAAGCTTTTTCGGTGTCAATTTTGGTGTCATCAAATCCGAATTTACTCCGTTATGGTAATCGACTGGCTTCGATAGATTTTATAACGTTTTACGTTATGACCTTTGGGGAACTCGTAGATCATGCTCAGAAAAAAGGCTGCTCGCTCCTCGCAGAAAAAATTGAACAGCGAAAGGGCGAGGGATTTAAGACATATGCAGAACCCTCGATGAGGAATAACTCGGGCGAAGTGGTCTGTGCTCCTGACGGTTTGAAACTTCCGCTACGCTCTGATTTAGCCTTTGTCGGTTCTTCGGGAGAGGCTCAAACCGAATATGCGGATTCATCGGCTTTGAATTTCCGAGAACCCGTCTTCGCTAGGTGGGAAGATAAACTCAAGATTGAGATACACTCGATCAGCTGGGACTATATGCACTTCCAACTTTTTCCACCGCCGGAAACCGAGACAAATTGGGATGGTCTTAAGACTTGGTTCATGCGTTGGTTTAACGCAGAAGATGAAAAATCACCAAACGCAGACGGATTGAGTGGAATCGTACACTTTATCTCTGATCCTGAAGTGGAGCCTGACAGGATAGAAATCTATGTGGATTTCGGATCTGCTCCCACAGATGCTCTTGCGGAATTTTTCGATGAACTCGTCAAGCTCGACATCAAAGTTTGCATGATCGGAAAGCCCTGCGATCCAGCTCAGTTTATTGTGAAGGAATGAGATTCAGTGAGCACGAATTCATTAAGATCAGCATAACAAAAGCAGAACCCACCACCCCGAACGAGTTTCGGCAAGGCATTCTCCTCGCTACCAAGTGCAACTTGGAAACGAGGCGGGATTACCCGCGCAGCTTACACCCCAGAACGACGCCTACTCCAGTCTTGCGCCATCGATCCGCTTTTTCGAGCGCACGCTGAGGAAGCTGGGCACGATCTCGTTGGCCCTGATGACGGAATTGGCCCGTTTGAGCCGCCGGGTTAAAATGGTGTTGATACCCAAAATAATCGCACAGCCCGCATAAGGCCAATCGAGCAGATACTGCTGAAGATTATCAACGCCCATGAACCAGAGTTGCCCATCCTGGACACTCGTCACCGTGGCGGAAGCCGGGCCGGGCTGAAAAATAGCGACCTCACCGAAGCAGTCCCCCTCCTCCACCGAATCAAGACTGACGTCGCGACCCGCCGTATGAACCGTGACGCTAAACACACCGGCAATAACCACATAAAGAGAGGTCTGCGGTTCCCCCTCCTGAATAATGGTTTGTCCGGCCGAGGTCGGAAGAAGGGAACCGTACCCCTGCAATTGCTCGCGGGATTCCTCATCCATAAAAGCCAGGATGCCGCTACGAGGGAGGATAAATTGGGACATGGTAAAATTTATCGCTAAGGACTATTATTTAGGGTACGACTCAGGCATCGCAGGAAGCAATTTATTTCTATCTCAGAACTTATCTCATGGAG
This sequence comes from Verrucomicrobiota bacterium, assembly GCA_013286145.1. GTDB lineage: Bacteria > Verrucomicrobiota > Verrucomicrobiia > Methylacidiphilales > UBA1321 > JABDGH01. The sequence continues at coordinate 32,702 of JABDGH010000018.1, read as the reverse complement.
GATATTCCCGAACCCAACGAAGCAGCCCAGCTTCCTGATGCACCCACTCCCGAGGGCTGGCAGGAGATTCCCCCCGCATTGCCCGCGCTGGGTATTCTTGCCGGGTTGAGCGACCGTTCCCTGGTCACCCTCGCCACCTACGGGCAATACCAGCAATGCCCTCCCGGAACCGAAATCATCACGGAAGGCGAGGTGCAGGATCGTTTCTACATCGTGGTCTCGGGCAAACTCGCAATCTCGGCCACCTCAGGAGGCAATGAAGTGCCGCTCAGCACTGCCGAAGCCGGCGAATGCATCGGCGAAGTAAGCCTTCTCGAGCCGGGACCCGCTACCGCCCGTGTGCGCGTCTTGGAGGAAGCAGTTCTCTGGAGCATGAACATGGACAACCTCCGCCTCTATCTTTCGGAACATGCGGGCGGCGGTGGTGCCTTGCTCATGGGCATGGCCCAATGCCTGAGCCAGCGCATTCGACAGACCAATCAATTGATCGGCCATCACCACGTCAGGCCGGTGGAAACCCTTCCACAGGGCCGGGAACGGGCCATCACCGCCGATAACACACCCATGCAACTCGGCTTCTTCGACCGCCTCAAGCGTTCCATCGGCGGCGAGAAAAAGGTCAAGATTTCGACCGAAATCAAGCTGTAGCGACGGTGTAGTGGTTTAAAACCCCGTCATCCTGAGCGGAACCGAGCCTCAAGGCATGAGCCGGGCGCATGGTCAACCCGAGGTGCAGTCGAAGGACCTGCCTCGATAAACCAAACGTGAAACTGGCGCAAAAAAATTTCAACTCACCAGAAGGCACTCCCACTTGCCACTAACCCCGCCGGTGCAGTTGGTAGCCGCGGCAGCAAGCCGCGCCCTGAGCGAAGTCGAAGGATCTCTAATTATTTGTTTTGTCTGACAACCTTTCTTTGCGATTTAGTGGTTGCGCTTCTGTTTTCGCCCCTTACACTTCGCCCTCTTCACCCTTAAACCTTACCAACGCACTGACATCTATGGAGACCTTTTTAATAAACAACGGAATTTACGCAGCCCTTTTCCTGGGTCTATTGGCCGTGGCTGTGGCAATTATTCTCGCCATTAAAGTCCGCGCCGCCGATTCCGGCACGGAAATCATGCGCGAAATCGCCTCCGCCATCGAGGAGGGCGCGAAAGCCTATCTCCGTCGCCAGATCATGACCATCAGCGCCATCGCGACGGTGCTCTTCTTTCTTATCTTCTACTTTAAGGGTGGCGCGACTGCCCTCGGATTCCTCATCGGGGCAGGCTGTTCGCTCCTGGCCGGGTATATCGGCATGCGTGTCGCCGTCATCGCGAACGTCCGCACGGCCCAGGCCGCCACCAAGGGCGCTCAACAAGCTCTCCGCGTGGCTTTCAACGGCGGCTCGGTCACTGGCCTGCTCGTGGTCGGTCTCGCACTGCTCAGCGTCGGCGGTTTTTATCTCAGCGCTGACGCTTATTTCGCGCAGCCGAACCATAAGAACGCCCTTGATGCGCTGGTCGGTCTGGCGCTCGGAGGCAGCCTCATCTCTGTCTTTGCACGTTTGGGCGGCGGTATCTATACCAAGGCCGCCGATGTGGGCGCCGATCTCGTCGGCAAGATCGAACAAAATCTTGAAGAAGATGATCCCCGCAACCCGGCCACCATCGCGGATAATGTCGGCGATAACGTGGGCGATTGCGCGGGCATGGCTGCCGACGTATTCGAAACCTACGCGGTCAGCCTCGTCGGCTGCGTGTTGGTCGCGGGACTCAGCTTTGCCGATCATCCCCAGTATATTATTTTTCCGTTCCTGCTTTGCGGCCTGGCCGTCATCGCCTCCATCATCGGCATCCTCTTTATTAATATCGGCAATCTCAAGCCCTCCAACGCCTTGCTGGCTGGCGTCGCCTTGAGCGCAATCATTGCCGGGGCGCTCTTCTTCCCGCTTGCTTACACGATGTTCCCCGATAACAACGAGTGGGTAAAAGTTTACGTACCCGCGCTGATCGGCCTGGCGATGACCTTCATCACCGTGATCATCACAAATTATTATACCGCCACCAACTACGCACCGGTGCGGAAAATCGCCCGCGCCTCGGAAACAGGCCACGCGACCAATATCATCGCCGGTCTCGCCGTCGGTCTCCATGCCACGCTGTTCCCGGTCTTCTTCATCGGTCTGGCCATCCTCGTCTCCTATGCTTTCCATGGTCTCTATGGAATCGCCATCGCGGTGGTGAGCATGCTCAGCCTCTCGGGCATCATCATCTCGCTCGATGCCTTCGGCCCGATCACCGATAACGCGGGCGGCTTGGCCGTGATGTCGAAGCTCCCCAAGGAAGTCCGCCAAATCACCGACGAACTCGATGCCATCGGCAATACGATGAAAGCCGTGACCAAGGGTTACGCCATCGCCTCAGCCGGTCTCGCCGCGCTGGTGCTCTTCAGCTCCTACGTCCACGAATTGCAGGTTAATCGCCTGATTACCGATCCGAACGCCCCGCCCATCGTCTTCACGCTTGAAGATCCCATCATCCTGATCGGCCTCTTCATCGGTGGCGTTCTGCCGTTCCTTTTTGTCGCTTACACCATGGACGCGGTGGGCAAAGCCGCTGGTGCGGTAGTACGCGAAGTGCGCCGCCAGATTGCCGCCAAGCCCGGCATTCTCAACCATACCGAGAAACCCGAGTACGGCACCTGCGTCGATATCGTGACCAAGGCCGCCTTGCGCGAAATGATCTTCCCCGCCCTGTTGCCCATCATTGCCGTGCTGCTCGTCGCCTCGATCCCCATGCTTGGAGCGAAGGCGCTCGGCGGTGTGCTGGTTGGAACGATCATCACTGGTCTCTTTGTCGCCATTTCGCTGACCTCCTCCGGTGGCGCGTGGGACAATGCCAAGAAATACATCGAGGAAGGAAATCACGGCGGCAAAGGCTCCGTCGCTCACGCAGCCGCCGTCACTGGCGATACGGTGGGCGATCCCTACAAGGATACCTCCGGCCCCGCGATCAATCCGATGATCAAGGTCGTCAACGTCGTCGCGATCTTGATTATCCCGTTGTTCTTTTGATTTTAGCCGAGGGGAAATCCAGCGGTTATAGACCGCCCCCAGGCTGAATCGATAAGACCGATGATTTTACAGATTCTAAAAGCGCACAGGATTTGTATCCTTTGACCGCTTGACTCCGCAACGCACACTTTTTCACACCTTCGACGCGCCCAAGGACGCCATCGCGCTCGATTGTGGACAGACGCTCACGCCCTACACCGTCGCTTACCAGACTTGGGGTAAACTCAACGCGGATCGTTCCAATGCGATTTTGATTTTCCACGCGCTCAGCGGTGACGCACACGTTGCGGGAGCCCATGAAGACGGGCGGACGGAGGGTTGGTGGGACTTGATGGTGGGGCCGGGATGCGCCTTCGACACGGATCGCTTTTTCATCATTTGCGCCAACGTGCTCGGCGGCTGCAAAGGCTCGACGGGGCCAGGCTCGACCAATCCCGCGACGCGCCAGCCTTACGGCACCGATTTTCCGGTTATCACCATCAACGACATGGTGCGCGCCCAACATCCCCTGCTGCGCGTACTGGGCATCGAAAAACTATGCGCGGTGACAGGCGGCAGCATGGGCGGGATGCTCGCGCTCGCCTTTATCCAGTTATACCCGGAGATGGCCGAACGCGCCATCGTGCTCGCCTCGGCTGCCACCAATCACGCGCAGGCCATCGCATGGAATAAAATCGGGCGTCATGCGATCATGGACGATCCCCTTTGGCGCGAAGGCCATTACTACGATTCACCCGATGGCCCGCCGAGGAATGGCCTGGCCCTGGCGCGAATGATCGGCCACGTCACCTACATCAGCGAAGGCGCGATGGATCGTAAATTTGGGCGCAAATTGCAATCCGCCGATGTGGAAAGTTTTTCTTTCGGCGTCGATTATGCGGTGGAAAGTTATCTCGCCCATCAGGGCCAGAGTTTTTACGAGCGCTTCGACGCCAATTCGTATCTCTACATCACCCGCGCCATCGATTACTTCGATTTTGCCGCGAAAACGGGAGGAGATCTGACGGCGGCATTTGCGCAGACCCGCGCACGACTCCGCTTTTTTTCTTATGATGCCGATTGGCTCTATTCACCCGAGCGCAACGAGGCAATGACCGCTGCCGCTCGTGCTGCCGGTCGCGAAGCCGTGCACCATAAAATTCACGCCCCGCTTGGTCACGATGCGTTTCTTGTGCAGAAAGAGCCGCAAACGGAGTTGATAAGAGAATTTTTGAGATAGCCCAATCCCCTCCCGCCAGGTCATTTAACGCAAACGGTTTTACTTGGCCGTTGGAGCGGCAGGCGGATTGGGTACAGATGCTGGAGTAGGCGTGGATGTCGGAGTAGGTGCGGGTGCCGGCTTGGGCGCGAGTGCCGAAGGGGGCGGCAACATCTCGCCCGTATAATCGGTGCCGGTAAGCACAGCATAGACGGCTTTCGCCATGGCAAACGAACCGTCGCGATTGGGGTGAACACGATCCGGCAGCCATTCGGGATGCGAGGCCATTGGCGCATTAAAATCGATAAGGTCCAAATGATTTTCACTCGCCAATAAACCAATCAAGGGGATCAGCATATCAGGACCGCTGGAAGGAATGTCAAAACGGCCTGGAGGGACGACCGGCGTCGGCAGGCAAAGATAGATCAATGGTTTGTTCGGCAACGCCTGGAAAGCGCTGATCATCGCCTTGTAATCGCTGACATACGCTGCCTGGTTCCAGTTCTTCGGTTTGAGGTCATTGGTTCCCAGGGCGATGATGACCACATCGGGCTTACTCTGAAGTGGTGCCTTGTATCTATAGGGATTATCCGATTTCTGGAGCATGGTAGTTCCGCCAATGCCAAAATTATGAACCTCCCATTTATTTCCCAACATGCGCGAGAGTTGACTCGGGTAAGACCAGTCGATGGCAATTCCAACCAACCCTGTCCCTGCCGTGATGCTGTCGCCCACGCAGGCCACATAAATGGGTTTGGAATATTTTGCGACCGGAACCGGCTCGGAACGTGCAGGAAAACCGAAACCGAGGATTCCCGCAACGGCGAGGCAAAACCATCTTGTTAGCTTCATACCGCACGATATTTCAAGAGACACTCAGTTAAGTCAAGGGATGCTTGAACGCCAGCCCAAGTCCCAGCATCATACCTGAAGCCATGAGTCACGCCCCGCTTGGCCACGATGCGTTTCTTGTACAGAAGGAGCCGCAGACGGAGTTGATAAGGGAATTTTTGAGATAAATTCAATCGATTAAAGAAATCTTTCGCATGCATTACACTTTGATCGTAACCGACGAGGTTAAGAAAAAACTTCGTTCGATGCCACCAAACATTCGACAGGAAATTGGATATAGACTCTTCCTTCTGGAAGAAAATCTTGCCGGTGACATCAAAAAGTTGAAAGGTTCAAAGAACGAATATCGTTTGCGTATTGGAAATTATCGTGTGATTTTTGAACTCGAAGATAAGACGGTAACCGTTTATAATGTGGGTAATCGCAAGGATATTTATCAATGAGCACGCTTATATTAAAAAATAAATCCTCTCACCAAATCGATTTGCAAATTCGTCAGGCAAGGAGTGTGCTGCGCCAGTTACGCGATACATTGGAGGACTTGGAAGATCGCCGTGCCCTGGCTAGAGCCAAGAAACGGAATGCTGGCAAACCGGGCACTCCATGGCATGAAGCTGCGCGGGAACTCGGAATTTCTCGAAAAACTTGATGAAGTTTTTGAGATAGCCCAATCCCCTCCCGCCAGGTCATTTAATACAAACGGTTTACTTGACCGCTGGAGCAGCGGGTGGAGTGGGTGCAGTTGCCGGAGTGGGCGTCGATGTCGGAGTGGGCGCGGGTGCCGAAAGTGGCAGCAACATCTCGCCCGTATAGTCAGTGCCGGTAAGCACGGCATAGGCAGCTTTCGCCATGGCAAACGAACCCTCGTGATTGGGGTTTACACGATCCGGCAGCCATTCGGGATGCGACTGCATCGGCGTATTAAAATCGATAAGGTCCAAATGATTTTCACTCGCCAATAAACCAATCAAGGGGATCAGCATATCAGGACCGCTGGAAGGAATGTCATAACGACCTGGAGGGATGACCGGCGGCGGCAGGCAAAGATAGATCAATGGTTTGTTCGGCAACGCCTGGAAAGCGCTGATCATCTCTTTGTAATCGCTGACGTATTCTGCCTGGTTCCAGTTCTTCGGTTTGAGGTCATAGGTTCCCAAGGCAATGATGACCACATCGGGCTTACTCTGAAGTGATGCCTTGTATCTATAGGGATTATCCGATTTCTGGAGCATGGTAGCTCCGCTCACGCCACAATTATGAATCTCCCATTTATTTTTTCCCAACATGCGCGCGAGTTGATTCGGGTAAGACCATTCCATACCAATTCCAGTACCTGCCGTGAAGCTGTCACCCACACAGACCAGACGAATGGGTTTGGAATAATTTGCGACCGGAACCGGCGCTGAATGCGCGGGAAAACCTAAACCGAGGATTCCCGCAACGACGAGGCAAAAACATCTCGTTAGTTTCATACCGCACGATATTTCAAGAGACATCCAGTGAAGTCAAGGGATGCTTGAACGCCAGCCCAAGTCCAAGCATCATATATGAAGCCATGAGTCACGCCCCCGACCCGACGCCTACACCCGATTCCCGCATCGAATCCGACAGCATGGGAAAAATCCCCGTTCCGAAAAATCGCTACTACGGCGCGCAAACCGCACGGTCACTGATCCATTTCGACATCGGCGATGACCGCATGCCTCGCGAAGTCATCCATGCGTTTGGCATCCTGAAGAAGGCCTGTGCCTTGGTGAATCAGGATCTCGGCAAGTTGAAGACCGAGCAGGCCGATCTCATCGTTCGCGCCGCCGACGAAGTTGCCGCGGGAAAACTCGACGATCACTTTCCCCTGCGCGTCTGGCAAACCGGCAGTGGCACGCAGAGCAACATGAACGTGAACGAGGTGATCTCCAACCGTGCCATCGAGATGGCAGGCGGAGTTCTCGGCTCAAAAAAACCGGTGCACCCGAACGATCACGTCAACATGTCGCAATCATCCAACGACACGTTTCCCGGTGCGATGTCGATTGCCGCCGCGTTGGAGACGGAACGCACCCTCTTGCCCGCCGTAAAAAAACTCCGCGACGCTCTCGACGCCAAGGCGAAAGAATTCAACGAGATCGTGAAGATTGGCCGCACCCACCTCATGGATGCGACGCCTCTCACCCTCGGCCAGGAATTTTCCGGCTATGTCGCGCTGCTCGACGCCGATCTCAGGCGTCTCAAGATGATCCTCCCCGACCTGGCGGAACTGGCCCTCGGCGGCAGTGCGGTCGGAACCGGTCTCAACACCCATCCTGAATTTGCGGATCGCGTCGCCAAGAAAATTTCCGAGCTGACCCGCTATCCTTTTGTCTCCGCGCCAAATAAATTTGCCGCGCTCTCCGCGCACGATCCGCTCGTCATGGCCAGCGGAGCCTTGCGCACACTCGCTGTCTCATTGATGAAAATCGCCAACGACCTGCGCTGGCTTGGCAGTGGCCCCCGTTGCGGCCTCGGCGAAATCACCCTCCCGGAAAACGAACCCGGCTCCTCCATCATGCCCGGCAAGGTCAACCCCACGCAATGCGAGGCGATGACCATGGTCTGCGTGCAGATCATGGGTAATGACGCCGCGATTGGCTTCGCTGGTTCGCAGGGCAATTTCGAACTGAACGTTTTCAAGCCGGTGATCATTTTCAACTACCTCCACTCGGTGCGCCTCTTGGCCGACTCGTGCCGATCCTTCGTCGATCATTGCGTGGTCGGCATCGAACCGAACCTCGAACGCATCGCCCATTTCCTTAATCAATCGCTCATGCTCGTCACCGCGCTCAGCCCCAAGATCGGTTACGACAAGGCGGCGGAAATCGCCCACAAGGCTCACGTCGAACACTCCACCCTGCGCGCCACCGCCATCAAGCTCGGCTACCTCACCGGCGAGGAATTCGACGCCACCGTGCGCCCCGCAGAGATGACTCATCCGTGAAGCAGCTTGCGCGCAACCTGAATTCAGCCGTGATCTTAAATTTCATCTTTTTCCAAAAACGCAGGAATCTCTCCCCTGATCAGTAGTAAATTAAAACCCACTGATAGAATTTGTCTCTCGAGTGTCAGGTTCCCGGTCGCATAACGACGCGCTTCCTTACGAAGTTCATCCAGGCAGTAAATAGCATCAAAGGATTGGGTTAATTCAGATAAAAAGGCAGCAGGATCCTGATTGCCCCGTTTCAACCATTTAGGATGAAATTCAAGAATGACCTGGAGGGGCTTTTTCTTCAAAAGAGTTTCCATGCCTCTAAGCACGGTTGGTTCGTAACCCTCTACATCAATTTTAATCAGGTCGGGCGCGGCTTTTGCTTTGATAAAAAACTCATCCAATGAAATAAGCGGAACCTCAAGGCGAGTTAGTCCATTCCCATAAAGCGAATGCGTGCCAGCGCAACGCGAACTCACATCAAGTGAAGCCGTGCCAGAAGAACTACCGACGGCAGAATTGATCGCCGTAACATTATTAAGACAATTGAGGCTTAAATTCTCTTTGAGAATATTGAATGACATCGGATTTGGCTCGAACGCATAAACCCTGATACTGGGATTCTTAGCTGCGGCGATTACTGTGAAAACACCGATGTTTGCTCCAATATCCGCAAAAATTAACGGCTGAAGCGGCCTCTTTTCTATCTTCTCTTGAATTAATTTATGTAAGACCTCAAGAGTATATCCCTCATAATGACCATTGATTAGCGGCGTGGTAACACTGGTATCTGCGCCATTAGTTTTGAGCTTCACTCCCATGCATTCAACAACAGGAAATGGGGCGGTTCCAATTAAGACACTCCCAACTTTTCCGTATATATAAGCTGTCAGGCGCCAGTTCCTTACGGGAGTATTATAGAGACAGTATTTTAGAATACGAACCACCAACGAAATTAGAGATTTCATCCAGAAAGTTTGCTCGATGGAAGATCATGGAAATCCAAGAGACGAAGCAGATCAATTAGGCTTGCAGACCTTCTTCTTTAAAGGCAGTAACCGTTTGAAAAACAACGCACAGAAAATGAGAGTCCCCATGCCAATCTGCCCTAACGTGGATGGTTCGGGTGTGATTATTGGGGTTCCTACGAAGTCGACATATGGCCCCCAACTGCTCGTTGTATCGGTAGTGCTTACCAGTTTCAGGCGAGATAAAGGGGCGTCAGCTCCCACTGTAAAATTGTAAGTGGTGAATGCAGCGGAAGAACTGGAATAAGACCCAACCAAACTCAATGATCCACCGGGATCACCCCAAAAAATATCCATCGTCTTTGTCAACGGACCTCCAGCAGTATTGGCAGCCAACCCAAAACTATAAGTGTAAAAGTCTCCTGGAGTCGTTGAAATATCTTGATAGATGGTGGCAGCGCACCCTGTCGGCGTATAGCCGATATAGCCATTTAAATCAGCTGCCTGAGGATTACCCAGGAAGCCTCCAACATACCCAGGCTGAGATGCAAGATTTACTACATCGACGCTTCCACTGGTAATCGTCCAGCCCGGCATAGTTGATGATCCATAAAAAGATGCCACTCCACCGACCGCCGGTGAGGAGAATGCTGCATTAGCCAACACGCCGTCAGCCTGTAACAGCGACCCCGCTGCTAGCAAAAGGCTCCATACAAAAAGCAATGGGAATAATTTTCGCATACGTTTTCCTGAGTTGTTTAAATGTGAAAAATAATTAGGCGGCTACGATTTTTAGAGTTACCCCTAAACGAGCAAAATTGGCAACCCAATTCGTAATAAGATTATCTTTTCTGGAATTGAACGAACCGCGCCATGGGGCTCTTTTTCGGACGCCATCACGACGGTGCCTAACCGATAAAAGTGGAGGTAAGGGGATTCGAACCCCTGACCTTCTCATTGCGAACGAGACGCTCTACCAACTGAGCTATACCCCCCAGATAAAAAAGATTAAACGCGAGCCAAGACCCGCGGCAAGGAGATAAGGAAAAGACCAGAACAAGGTGCTCATACAATTTTATCGATCCTTTTTCAAAAAGATCGCCATAAACATGCCTGTCTTCTTTCCCCATTCTCCTTTAAGATGCACCAAGGAGTGCTATGCCAAAATCACTTAAAGTCCTTTTGTTGATTTTCCTTATATTCACTTTAGTCGCAAAATCATCCCTTTATGCGGACGGCGAGTTGGTGAACCCCTCATTTTCACAACCTCCCGTTTCTGGAGTTCAAATCGTCGCTCGGCCCTCAGCTATTGTTGGCTGGAAGATTACCAAAGGTAGTATTGACGTGGTCAATCTGGCGTCTCAACCCGGCTATGCAGGTAATTTTCAAGGCAATCCTCAAGCCATTGATTTAAATGGCTATCTGGGCAGCACTCCCAAAGGATGTGCCGCAACCATTTATCAGGATGTTCCGACCACTAAGGGAAGGTTGTACACCTACACTTTTGGCATGGCTGCCAACACTGCTGATGACCCAAGGGTAAAATCCCTCAAAATTCTTTGGGGAACTCCTGATGGAGACATGACTTTAGTCGGAAATTATTCTACCTCTTCCGCCAAATTTACGGAGCATCACTTCACCGTTAAGGCCGAGGGAACCACGTCTCGTTTAATGTTGGTAAGCACCACCGATTCCATGAGCAATTACGGTGCTTATATTTGCTTTTCAGTACAGCAAGAAAAAACAGAACGTCCGCGCACCCACGCGCCACTTATCCCAACTCCTGAGCCACCCCTGCCTGCATCCGGGCCCGGAGATACCATCCCTTGATAAGGAGTCCCACCTCTTTCATCAAACCCCAGCCGGGGCAGCCTGCGGAAGAATACTTTGCCGGGCGGCCATGGAAGCAAAAAGACCCTTGCGGTGAAGGAGTTCATCGAAGCTGCCCTGCTCGACGATGCTGCCTTTCTCCATAACTATGATCTGATCCATCGCACGAAGCGTCGAGAGCCGGTGAGCAACACAAACCACGGTGCGATTTTCCGCCAGTTCATCAATGGCGCGCTGCACTTCGGCTTCCGATTTGGAGTCAAGTGACGCGGTCGCCTCGTCGAGAACAAGAATCGGCGCGTTGCGAACAAAAGCGCGCGCGATGGCAATGCGCTGACGCTGACCGCCGGAAAGCCGAATCCCGCGTTCACCCAGCGGAGTGTCATAACCGAGAGGCAGCTCGGAAATGAAATCGTGCGCATGAGCGCGATGAGCCGCTTCCTCGATCTCGGCTCGACTCGCACCGATTTTCCCATAGCTGATGTTTTCCGCGACCGTGGCGTTAAAAAGAAGAATATCCTGGCTCACCAGCGCCATTTGCGCGCGAAGATCAGCGATGCGATACCGTTCGATGGGCGCGCCATCGATCTCGATCACGCCCCCCGTTGCATCGTAGAACCGGAACAGAAGATTGAGCAGCGAACTTTTTCCCGAGCCGCTTTCACCCGCAAGACCCAGGCGCTGGCCGTGCGGCAGAAGGAAGGAAACATTCCGGAGCACCGGCCCTTCGCCATAAGTGAAGTCCACGTTTTTGAACTGGATATCGCGGTTAAACCGGGTCAACGCCTTGGGATGGGGATCTTCCTTCACGCTCGGTTCGAGACGGAACAGATCCATCAAGCGCTCAAGCGAAAGCGTCAACTGTGTGAGATAAACGCCAATCCCATTTAGCTTTTTGAAAGAGCCAGCGAAAAGAGTAAGAGCTAAGATGAATGCGGATATTTTGTCGAATTCGGTGTTGCTCCAGATCGCGTAGAGAAGCACGGCGCTGATACCGAAGGAGAAAAGGGTCTGCACGATGGGATTGAGCATTTCACGGCTCTGGACACTCTTCGTGCTGAGGTAGGCGGAACGCATCCCCGCCTTTCCAAAAACTTCCGTGTGAAGGGCCTGGAGGCCGTAGGCCTTGGTAATGCGAACATTCTGGAATGACTCCATGCTGATATTGTTTTGGCCTACGCCCATCTCGAAATCCTGGCGCCCAAGGTTCTTCAACCGCCTGCCGATACTGCGGGTGGGAATGATGGAAAGGGGGAGAAAGGCGAGCGAGATGAACGTGAATTTCCAATCGATATAAAGCATCGTGCAAAGAATACTGAAGATGGTAACCGGTTCCTTGATCAAATCGGACAGACCCATCTTGAGAAAATTATTCAGGCCGGTCGAATCCCGGTCGATGCGGTTAATCAACTCGCCCGTCGTGGTTTTGTGGAAAAAATCGAGCGAGAGGGAGCTGATTTTCTTGAACGCATCCAGCTTCACATCGTTCGTGATGCGTTGACCGCTCCAGGCCATGAGATAGCTGCTCCCGTAGCCAAGAAACCCGCGTAAAGCGGCAAAAATAGGAAGGAAAAGAAGACAACCGAGAATTTGTTTCCAATCAAGCGTGCGACCCTTGAGTGGAAGCACCGGATCGACGAGAACATAGAGTTTTTCCTGGAAGATTTTGCGCTGGGTCTGCAAGTAATGAATGGTGGAGTTTTCCTCTCCTTTTTTTTGCGCGGCGACCGCTTCCGCCTGACGCCCCTTTTCCGTAACCTCACGGACATGAGCCGGATCGTCCAGTCGATGAATCATCGTATAGAGACTGCCCACGACAAGGCCGTTCGAGAGACCAAAGGCAACGGCGAGGAGAATACCAGCAACAAAACGAAACCAGTAGCGCCGGAGGTAGGGTCTGGAAAATTTGGCCGTCTCCAGGTAGGTATTCATGAGAGGGAAGAATAGAGTCCGTTACCCCGGAAGACAAGGCCTACGGGGCATTTCGGAGGTAGCTATCAACCGCATGCGCCGGAGTTCATTATTTTCGGGCAACCCTTCCGACATTGTCATTCAAGCTTGGGAGTGCTAACTATATAGTGTGAACACGGATGTCGTGCGCGTGGAAGTTTTTGGCGTCTTTCCCACAGACCAACACACCCTGGCGATCTTCATCGGCAACGACGAAAAATGTTTTGTCATCCATGTCGAGCCCAGTGTCGGCCGCGCCATCGCCATGTCCATGCGCGGCGAACACAACGAGCGCCCCCTCACCCACGAATTAATCGGTTATATTTTCAATGCCTTCGACATCAAGGTCGAACGCATGGTCGTCAACGCACTCCGCAGCAACACCTATTTTGCGCGACTTATCCTCCGTGCGCAGAACGAAATTCACTCCAAGCTCATCGAAATCGACGCCCGGCCCAGCGACTGCCTCGTCCTCGCCATCCAGGCCAAAGCCCCCCTCTTTGTCAGCCAGGATGTCTGGGAAGAAACCGACGACCGTTCCGAGGAACTCGAAAAAATCCGCCAGGCCCTCCGCGAAAAAAAAGGCCCACCCGGCCCCATCTTCGGCGACGACATCGCCTAGGAGCCTGCTGAAAAAAGCCCGTCATCCTTCGGTAGCCGCGACAGCAAACCGCGCCCTGAGCTTGTCGAAGAATCAGGCCTCAGTACGCTTTCATTCCATTTTCCCTCTTTCCCCGCCTCGTCATCCTGAGCGAAGCCGAGCCAGAAAGTGTTGATCAAGCTCAAGATTTGCCCGAGGCGCAGTCGAAGGACCTGTCCCGATTAAACAAAAAATGGGAGAGGCGCCATAAGATATTAAAATGCAAAAAGGCAACCCCGCTCGTCGCTCATGCAAAAAATCATCCCCTCGCCTCCTCTTTTGATATTAAATTGGAGCCGGGGCCGCAACATGCTAGTCTCCTAATTTAATCCATGCCCAAACGCAAACGTTCCCGCGCAGAAATAATGGGCACCCTTTTGCGGGCCAGCGCCTATCTCAAGCCCTATAAAGGCCGCCTCAGTGCCGTCCTCTTCTTCATCGTCGTCTTCACCATCTGCTCTCTCAGTTTTCCCCGCATCAGTGGCAAAATCATCGACCAAGCCACCAAGCCCAACGGCTGGACCGCCATCCAGTTTCTTTTTCTTCTCAGCATTGTCATGATCCTGATTCGCGCCACGGCCCTCATGGCCCGCAACTTCCTCATCCAAACCACCGGCATGCGCGTCACCTGCGACCTCCGCATCGCCATCTTCTCCCACCTCCAGAAACTCTCCATCCGCTTCTACGAGGAACGCCAGACGGGCCGCATCGCCGCCCGCGTGGTTGACGACTCCTCCGCCATCCACACCCTCGTCACCGGCGCCTCCGTCACCATGCTCACCGACCTCGTCACCGCCGCTGGCGTCTTCATCTGGCTCTTCGTCCTCAACTGGCGCCTCGCCCTCATCTCCGTCATCGTCACCCCCCTCTTTATCGTCAACTACCAATGGCATCGCCGCCGCATGCGCCTCGAAAGCCGCCGCCACATCCGCGACTGGCACCGCGTCATCGGCTTCCTCACCGAGCGCGTCGCCAACAACCGTATCATCCGCGCCTTCGCCGCCGAGGAGAGTGAAGAGTACGCCTTCCGCGGACGCATCCGCGCCGACTACATGAACTACAACCGCGTCGTCTGGCGCCACACCCTTCTCGCCACCATGGCCGACTTTCTTTCCACCCTTGCCCAGATGATCGCCCTCGTCTTCGGCGCGTGGCTTATCTACACCCACACCCCCCACTTCACCACCGGCGATCTTTTCGCCTTCCTCGGCTACCTCGGCATGCTCTACACCCCCATCGTCCGTGTCGTCGAATCCAACGCCGCCATCCAAAAGGGCGTCACTGCCCTCGAAAAAATCTTCGCCATCCTCGACACCCAGCCCCACATCCCCGAAAACGACACCCTTCCTGAATTCCCCCGCATGAAAGGCAAGATCGAATTCCGCGACATCTCCTTCGCCTATCGCATCGGCCAGGCCACCCTCGAAAACATCAACTTCTCCGTCGCTCCCGGCGAAATGATCGCCCTCGTTGGTGCCAGTGGTGCCGGCAAAAGCACCATCATCACCCTGCTCGCCCGCTTCTACGACCCAAGTTCAGGCCAGGTACTCATCGACGACCGTCCCATCGTCAACTACAACGTCCAATCCTTGCGGCGACAGATCGGCATCGTCATGCAGGACAGCATTCTCTTCTCCGGCACCGTCGTGGAAAATATCCGCTATGGCCGTCCCGACGCCACCAAGGCCGAAATCATCGCGGCGGCCAAGGCAGCCAACGCCCACGAATTCATCACCCAATTTCGTCATGGTTACGAATCCCGTGTCGGCGAACGCGGTGTCTCACTCTCCGGCGGTCAGCGCCAACGCATCGCCATCGCCCGCGTCCTGATCAAGGATCCCCGCATCCTCATCCTCGACGAAGCCACCTCCTCCCTCGACTCCCAGTCCGAGCGGCTCATTCAGGAAGCCACCGAAAAGCTCATGCACAACCGCACCGCCATCGTCATCGCCCATCGCCTCTCCACCGTCGTCAACGCGAAACGCATTCTCGTCATGGACAAAGGCCACATCGTTGACACTGGTTGCCATGCTGAACTCCTCGCCCGCCCCGGTGTTTACCGCGACCTCTACCAGATCCAATTCGCCGACCGCACCGTCGCCTGATTTCTCCTTCGTCATTCTGAGCGGAGGCGAATCGCATAGTGCCTTTCATCACACGGCTCCCCAGAGCCGCAGTCGAAGAACCTTGCCGTTTTTCCGCACGGCATGAAAAGCGCGACCCGATCATGCCCTCGCCTCAAATCCTCTCGCTCATCGCATCCGAAAAAAAATCTCATCAACTCAGCGGATCGTTTTTTTATCCAAAAAAATCACAAATTTTCACCGATTATCCTATCTGGCCTATTTAGCTTATCTTTTTAGGACACCTAGGCCGAATAGGCTTTCTAGACATACCGCATCTCCTCTTTTCCATGCGAAAAAGAGGACATGCAAACCACCTTACTGATTCTCTCCTACGTTGGGAAAGCCGCCGGGTTTGTGGCCACCCTCAACGCCATCCCCCTCGTTGCGCCCTCAACCGGCGTCATCATTTTCTTCATCGCATCGCTCCTCAAGGACACGATCAACCGCATCGGCGACTTCCTCGACAACGGCAAGGCGGACTCTAGCTGGCAAAGCTAGCCGCATCGCCCCGCGCTTTGTTGCCCGAGGCCTTTCTCCTCATGCCCGACCATCACAACCATCCCGATGCCTGACACCGATCCCAACCCGAGCCTGCTCACCGAAGGAACTGCGGCCGTCGCGTGCGGAAACAGAAGCGCCACTGGAACCCAGGACGCACTCTCCTCACGGACCCGTCCCCAAGCGCACCCGCGCGGCGGCCCTTTTCTTTTGAGAAAGACAATTTCAGCGACGGTCACAGACCGCCGCTACATCAAAAAAACATGATCACCGAAATCGCCCAGGCCAGCGGCCAACTTATCCAACTCATAGATGATCTCCTCCACCAAACCCAGACGCGCCGTCTCGACGACGCCGTCGCCCAAGCTTCCAACGATGTTCAAAATTTCAAGGACGATCTCCTGGCTCGCCGCCTTGAGTCTGTCAATTTGCGCCTTGCCGGGTTGCAGCACGGCATCCTTGTCCACCTCACCGACACCGAAAGTGGACAGCTTCACGCCTTCAACCCCAACCTCGACGCCTTCGCCCTCCTCGGCCTCTACGCCCGAGCCCGTGCTGCAGACCTTGCCGCCCAGTGCGGTGAAATCCTTCGCGTCACCGCCAGCACCACCACGGGAGTCAGCCCCGCCCAGCCATGAACACGCCTCCTCTCTCTTCAATTCCAAACGATCTTCAAGGTAGCTCTCACCTTGAGACTGCCTCCTGTTCTGTCCCGCGCTTGCGGGACAGAACCCGGACAACAAGTTGTCCGGGCCACCCAATCAGTGCGACGACTACCTCAACAAAATCATGATCTCCATTCATCGCGATACATTTGCCCTTTTGCTCATGCCGATCCTCGCGGAGGAAGTTCCCGCGCCCGACGCGGTGCATCTCTCCTCCTGGTTGATCGATGCCGCCGCACTGGGGGCGATCCTTCTCGTCTTTCTAAGAATAATCGACCACTTCAAGCGTCGCCCCTCGCTCGAGCAGGAACTCGAAAAACTCCTGCGCCAGATCCGGACGGAACTCAACCAACTCCGCCACGAGCAGAGCACCCACCTCTCCGAGGTACGCGCCCGCGTCGAAGGCGCGCATCAAAGGGTCGATCTCCTCACCCATGACCTCAACAACAAACTCCAGCGTCTCCCCGGCGAGATCGTCGATCTCCTCCACAAAACCGGCGTCATCGCTGTACCGCGATAACTCTTATTATGAACCCAACCCCCGCTGAAATTGAAGCTCCCTACACCGACCCCGGCGCGCTGTTACAGGCCCGCGTCCTGAAAATTCTCAAGCCATGCCTCGAGTATTGGCTCGATGAACAGACGCTCTACCTCACGCTCAACCTTTCACGACCCCAGGTGACCCGCCTTCGGCTCGAGGAAGCCCTGCGCGAACTGCGTGATAAGGCCTACCTCGATTTCCGCGTCGATCCCCTCTCGCGCCTCACCGAATGGCGACTCACCCCCTCCGGCCGCGCCCTCTCCCAACCGTTATGAACGAATCTCTCTCCAATCCTCTTTTTCAACTTAAGGGAAAACAAAAAGAAGACCTTTCCGATCTGCTCCGGTCTGGCAGCGATCTTGAGGCAATTAATAGCCAGCTTCAGGATTGGGAATTAGCTCCCGTCTCTCGCAAGGAGATCGACGAATTTTTTCGAATCTATTCCCGGGATCGTTGGACCCGTCGCCTTGACCTTGCCGCCCAGGAAGCCGATACCATTCTCACTCTTGTCCGAAACAGCTCCGATCAGGTTCCCGAGGCAGTTCTCGCCGCCTTGGGCCAAACCGCTTTTAGCAAAATCGCCAGCGGTAAAATCGAAGCCGGAGATCTCGTCAAATACACCTCTCTCTTTTTGCGCGCCCGTGAACAGAATCGTGCTGAACGCGCGCTTATCGTTCAAACCGAAAGGGCTCGCGTTGCTTCCCGCACCTCCACGGAAAAAGCCCTCGACGCCTTCGCTCGCGAACTCCCCCAGCACCCCGCCGCCCTCGAGGCCTTTCAGCAACTCAAAAATCAACTCCTCGACCAAACCGAACACCTGGAGGAACCCGCGTGAAGAAAAGAACACAGGTTGCATCATTACAAAAAAGCATGTCATCCCGAGCGGAGGTGAGTCATGCGATTTCTTTTCCCGGTAAGTCCTCCCGAACCGCAGTCGAGGGATCTAGCCTTCTTCCCGTGACGTGTCGAAAGCGGCAATCGGCTCGGACTGAAAAATCCATTCTCCCGCTGCCCGCTAAGGGAATCCCCCAGCGCAACCGCTCCGCGCTTGGCCGCGTCACGCGCCGACTTAATCGCACCCGTGCTGAAGCTCAGCCGCCGCAGATCGATTCATTCGCGGATTTCCTGACGCATCATGCGCGGGTGAAAAGCGGGTCGGGTTACATCCCGTATCATTTTCACGGGCGCGAGGCTTTGCGGCCCATCGTCGAGCGGCTCGATCAAATCCTGGCTTCGGGCGAGCCCGATGTTTCACTGGCGCTTTGCGGCGGCGCGCAATTCGGCAAGACGGTTCTCATGCTGAATCTGCTCGCGTATCTCGTCGCCGTGCGTTTTCGCAACGTCGGGTACTACCTGCCGGATGACGATTTGGTTTCGGGTCTCGTGGATGGCAAGCTGCGTCCCGATGTGCTCGACCAGATTTCCTGGCTGGCCCGATTGATCGCGGTCGGCAAAACACTTTCGGCCTCGGGTCGCGCCGTGAACCGCAAGGGCGCGTTCCTCTGCACCGACGGCAAGCGGACAGCGCTCGCGTTCATGCGTGGACTGGGAAAAATCCCGACGTCATTCTCGATGGATGTGGTTATCCAGGATGAGAAGGACGATCTGCCCGAGGAGCACGCACGGTTTTTAGCCGGACGGATGACGGCATCAAATCTGCGGCTGACGCTTCTCATCGGAACGCAGCGTTATCATGGCGCAGGACAAAATCTCGCGTTCACGGAAGGGACGCAGCACATCGGACTTCTTTCGTGTCCAGAGTGCGGCACGCGTCATAACCCGGAGACGCTCTGGCCGGGAATTTGCCGGCTGGTGATGCCGGAGTTGCCCGCGCATGAGTGGCCACGGTTGGCGGTGGAGGGGCATTTTGCGTTTGGTTCTTTAAATGTAGCGGCGGTCTATGACCGTCGCACTATCAATGCTTCTAAAGTTGAAAAAACCAATTTCAGCGACGGTCATAGACCGCCGCTACATTTTGAAAAATTGCCTATTCCCTACACGCCGGGGCAGAAGTATGTGCTGGCATGTCCTGATTGCGGGGCGGCGCTTGATCGCGAACATCCGCAGTGGCACGCGCTGGCACCGGAGCGGGAATCGCAACGGCGTTGGAGCTACCGGATTTCGCAGTTGTTGATTGCCGATATTGACCTGGCGCAGATCGTGGCGGCATGGCAATTGGCGATTCGCGATCCAGAGCACATGACGGTTTTTTGCACGGATCGGCTGGCGTTGCCGAAATCGACGACGCAGTCGCTGACGCCGCATGACTTGCAGGCGGCGCGGGGAAATTATTTTTTGACGGAATTACGGAATGACGGAATTCGGGAGGGTAGGCCTGAGGCGATGTCTCAAGATAATTTGTCGGACTTGGTGGCGAAAGAAAACGCGTCTGATCCTTCGACTCCGCTCAGGATGACCAATTGTTTTGGCGGGCTGGACATGGGCGACCAGTGTTGGTTTGTGGCACGGGCGGTTGATATAAAACCACCGCATCAGGCGCGGTTGTTATGGATCGAGGCGATTGCCGCAGAACGAGTCCGTACGCGAGTGCCTGAACTTTTCCGGCAACTGGGACTGAGTGTGCTTTGCGTCGATGCCGGGCCGTTGCGGGATCTTTCGCGTGACCTGACTTTTTTACTGAACGACCTGGACGAGGATGTCGTGCCGTCTTCGCATGATCCGTCGCGGAATATTATTTTTACGAGGAGTAGCCAGCGTGCGGAAGATTTTAGCGACGGTCATAGACCGCCGCTACATTTTGAAAATTTACGTTGGCACGCCACGTCCGAGCGGTGGCAGAACGTGCGGTGCGCGCCGGTTGAGTTCACGCAACGCGAAGGCCAGGGTTTGCGTCACAAGCTGGCGCGAACTCAGGACGGGCGGCTTTATCCGCTGCTGGCCGCGCATCGCGACGAGACGATCCAGCGCGTGATCCAGGAATTGTTGCCGCCGAATGAGTCGCATCCCCGTTTGCTGGAACGAGCCGATGGTTCGACCACATTGATTCCGACGCAACGTTTTCTTTTGCCGATGCCGACCGAGCAGAGCCGCGCGATTCTCGATCTTTACGAGCGGCATTTACTGGCGGGCGCACGACAGGAGCGGAGTTCGGATGGCCGGACGCTTCGTTACCTCGACAAGTGCGAGAATCATTTTCTTTTGGCAACGGCCTATGCGGCGCTGGCGGAATTGCTCATGCCGAGGCGGGCGGAAATTTCGGTGGTCGTGCCGGCATTCCGCGCGTTGCCCTCTGCGAGATCGCGCGCGCGGCAGGAGAGGAGCGTAGTTGGATGAAAACCCTTTTTGACGGAATTACGGAATTAACGAAATTTTTTATGAAAAAGCAACGGAACCGATTTTGGAATTATGAGAGCGGAGGTTTTTTGGCTGCCTCCTGCGCGCTATGCGCGCCCGGACAACAAAGTAGTCCGGGCCACCCGACTGAACTCCGTAATTCCATCAAAAACTATTTAAAATGAAACCTTCGACTTATCTTAAAAATCTTCAGGCCTCCACGAATTGGCGCGCCCAGTATAACCCGTTGCGGGGTCTGACCATCGCGCAACTAGTCGCGATGCTGGAAGCCGCCGAGCGTGGTGATTATGCGCGGCTGCAATGGCTTTATCGTTTCGTCGAGAAGCGGAACCCGACCCTGCATGCTGTTTTGCAGCGACGGCAGGCGTCGTTGACGCGGCTCGACTGGGACATCCGTGTGCGCGAAATCAACGTGGCAACTTCCCATCCGCGGACGCTGGCTGCGCGACAGGCGGCGCTGTTGCGGGAGGCGTACGAACAGATCGGTAATTTGCGGGAGGCGGTGACGTTTCTCGCGCTGGCGGAGTTTCGCGGTTATGCGCACCTGGAGCGTCATTTCGATGCGCGGGGTCGCACGATCTGGCTGAAACCGGTGCCGCAATGGTTCTGGGCGCGACTTGGCCCCGATGCGCCGTGGCAATACAACGCGCAGGCGAAACCGGGGTTGCCGATGCCGAGCGATCCGGCGCTCGATCCGGCACGGTTTATTTTTCGCGAGTGCGATTCGCCGATCGACGAAATTGCGGTGATCGCGCATGTGCGGCAGAGCCTAAGCCAGAAGGACTGGGACGGTTTTGTCGAGACGTACGGGTTGCCGCCGCTCTTTCTCGAATTGCCGCCCGATATTCCCGCCGAGCGTGAAGCCGAGTACCAGGCGCAGGCCGAGGCGATCATCGGCGATGCGCGCGGGACGGTGCCGCACGGGACGAAAATTCACACGGTCGATTCGGGCGGGCGTGGGCAGAATCCGTTCGCGGAACATTTGCGTTACCAGGACGAGATGATCGTGCTGGCGGCGACAGGTGGGAAGCTGACGGTGCTGACCGAGTCGGGTTCGGGGACGCTGGCTGGTTCCGCACATCAAAAAGCATTTGATGACCTGACGCAGGCGGAGGCCGCGCTGATCTCGGAAATTTTCCAGCATCAGTTTGATCGTCCGCTTTTGGAACGACATTTTCCGGGTCAACCGCAGCTCGCTTATTTCGAGCTGGCGGCGACGCGTTCGCTCGATCCGGCGGAGGTGGTTGACCAGGCGTTAAAACTGGCGCGAGCCGGTTACGAGATCGATCCCGCCGAGCTTTCGGAGAAGACAGGTTATCGGATCCGGCTGCGCAATTACCCGATTGCGCCGTTGCCAAAAGCTCCATCGCCGCAAACGGAAACCGAAACGGAGCCGGTTGAACATGAAATTTAAAATGACTTTTACTTTCCAAAAATATGAATCTTCCCACTGAACCTACTCATTTTCAACCGGTGCCCGATGGCTGGTTTCACATCGCGCCGCATGGAACCTTTCCGCATTCAAACGGTGCGATGCAGGTGATCGATGCGGAGGCGTGCGACACGATGCTTCGGACATTTAACGAGGAGGCGCGGCAAGCGAATTTTCCGGGGCTGCTCGTCGATTTCGATCACTTCTCCCATGATCCGGCGCAGCCGACAACGGCCGCAGGTTGGATCAGCGGGTTGGATCATCGCGACGACGGACTTTATGCGCAGATTCGCTGGTCGGATCTCGGGCATCAGGCGTTGACGGGCGGGCGTTATCGGCTCGCATCGCCGGTCTGGAATCGTGCCGATTGCGATCAGTGGAGCGCGTCGGTTGCGCCCGATGGACGCGAGGTCGTGCATTTGCGCCCGCGCCGATTGGATCGGCTCGCGCTGACGAACGACCCGAATTTGCCGGGGCTGATGCCGTTGTCCAATCGCGTGAGTCGCGCAGACGAACTTCAACCAATTGCGGTCGATAGTCACAGGCCGCCGCACCATTTTGAAAATTCCGTCGACGAGCCGTCGGCGGCTACCCATCAATCAACCATGAACCTTCGAAACGAAATTCTTCAACAATTCCAACTGCCCGGCACGGCGACCGATGCCGATATTTCCGAGGCGCTGCGACGTCAGACGGATGAACTCGATGCGCTGCGCAATCGCTGTGAGCGGTTGCAGGAGGCGCAGACCGAAAGCGACCTGGAACGCTTCGCCGATGTAATCACGAATCGTGATGTCGTCCGCACGCAGCTTCTGTCCAATCGCGAGAACACGCTGGCGTTGCTCAATGCATTGCGCCAGCCGGAACCTCCCGCGCCGTTGCATCAGCCGCATCTGCATCGTCCTCATCTGCACCTGCTCAGTCCGGTCGCTACGGAGCCCGATTCGTCTGCTGCGCGCCGGGTGGCGAATCGCGCGCGTCAACTCCAGAGCCAGTTGAAAATCGGTCATCACGCTGCTTTTCGCCTTGCCGAGGGCGAAGCGGCGGAGATGGAGGTCGCATGATTATTCACAAGGTGGCTTCCGCGTTACTCTCGGAAACGCCTTCCCTTCCGCCGCAGGGCAAGCGGTTGCAACCCATTCATCAGCGGCAGCGTTTTGCCGCCGCTACCAAAAGCATCCGGCGATTTATATCGCTGGCCAAAGAAAAAAAATATGAGTCAATCCAATACCCATGAAGGTGATCTTTTGATCACGGCCAACGAGGACCTTTCCGCTTATGCGGATGTGCTCGTGGCTCCTTACAACAGTTCCGGCCACCTTGTGGTCACACGTCCCGCCGCCAATAACGATTATGCGCTTTATGTGCTCGTGTATGGTGCGCCGTCGGGAAGCAAAGCGACGGTGCGTCCTCTGAACCCGAATCGCACGGTGCGAGTCGTGGCCAAGGGCACGGGCAACCCGGGCGATCTGCTGGCCCTGGCCGATGGCGTCACCACGGCTGCCGATAAAGGCAAGGTGCTTAAACCGACGGCAAGCGGGACTTACCGCATCGTTGGCGTGGCCGAAGAGGCGTTCGCGGACGGGCAGCTTGTTCGCATGAGACCCACGTCCGGGAGCCTGACGATTTCGTAAAATCCCTGGCGTTCAAAAAGTGCTGACTATCCAAAGACAAAATAATTAGAGGTCCCTCGACAAGCTCGGGATGACCGAAATTTAGAAATCCAAATAAAATTTATGCCTAGTTTATCCGCAATTACCTCCAGTCCGATGTTGCGCGAGTTCGCCCAGGGCGCGGCCCAGTCGGCCGTGCAGCCCGTGGCCGATTTCCTCGCGCCAACGGTCGAAGTTCCGACCAGCATTGGTCGCTATAAAATCTATACGGAGAAAAACCGTTTTGCCCCGCCCGATACTTCCCGGGCGATCGGCGGACGCGCCACCGTGTTGAGTTTCGACGCAACCGATGCAACCTACAACTGTCAGCCGAACGCGCTCGACTTTCCGATCGATTATCTCGAACAGATCGAGGAAGCCGCGCTGACGAATGCGCTAATGGAAGGCGCGACGATTGTCGCCGAGGTGGCCGCGTTGTGCCACGAACAGAACGTGATCAATGCCGCCGTTACGGCTACAACTTCCGGCGCGGTGGCCAAGACCTGGTCGGGCGGCAGCGGGAGCGATCCGATTGACGATATCGACGCCCAGATTCTCAGTGTGATCAAGGCCGCGCGCTACGGCTCGCTGATGGGTGTCGGTGTCCTTTTTGGCGCCGGGGCCTGGCGTTTGTTCAAGAACGCACCGAACGTGCGGAGCCGTTTCGTGGCTGCTGGCGATTATGCGATTCCGAACGTGACTCCCGCCGAGGCGACGAAGCTTTTCGTGGGCAACCCGGAAGTGCGCACGTCGTACATGGTGGTCGATACGGCGAAGGAAGGTCTTACGCCGAGCATCAGCTTCCTGCTCGATA
The DNA here is from genome assembly GCA_013286145.1 of Verrucomicrobiota bacterium. GTDB lineage: Bacteria > Verrucomicrobiota > Verrucomicrobiia > Methylacidiphilales > UBA1321 > JABDGH01. Next base: position 8,206 of record JABDGH010000018.1, on the reverse strand, counting down.
CGTCGGTGCTGATTTTCGCGCGGTTACAGAATCCGACGCGGCGCGATCCGTCGTTCATGAAGACGTTCCGGTTGATGGGCAACTACATGGTGCCCGGTTCCTACCTGCGCGATGACGGTCGCGTGGAAGTGGCGAAGTTCGACTGGAGCGAGGCCGTGGCGATCACGAATAGTTCCGCAGCCCAGCTTTTAACCGTTTCCTAAATCTCCCAACTCCAGAAATTCAGTGCCGTCCGATCCGGGCTGAATTTTTGACGGAATTACGGAGTTACGGAATTACCAAATTTGATGGAATTAACGGAATTTTTTGGGATGCAAAAAGCGGGATGCCCTGGCTGAAGGCGATGTCTAGTGGCGCTTTTCATACGAAGTGGGAAGAGGGCCATATCCCTCGACTTCGGTTCGGGTTGCCCTTGTGACAAAAGACACTTGCCGGCTCACCTTTGCTCGGGATGACGGATTTTTTATAACACAATTTTATGAATTCAAAATTTTATGGCATGGATTACACCTGCGGAATCTGATGTTTTGACGGTGCTTTCTGAAACGGAGCTGGCGACGTATCGCGCGGCGGCGACTGCCAGCGGCCAGGCTGATCCGCTCGCGCCAACGCTGGCGCAAGTGGTGGACCTGGTGCGCGGTTATGTCGGCGCTTATAAACCGAACACGCTGGGATTGCCGGGCACTCTTCCGCAAAAATTGCTGGCTCCCGCGCTTGACCTGGTCGCGGTGCGTCTGCCCCAACGGGTGGGTGTTCCTCCAAAAGACGTGCGCAAGAATGCCGCCGATCAGGCGGTGCGTTTGCTGGAACAGGTGGCTGCGGGCGATTTCAATATCGAAGAACCGGTCAATGCGTCGCTGGAGGTTACTTCCGCGCCGCGTCCGAGTATTTCGGCGAATAATCGCGATTTCACGCGGTGTACTGAGGAGGGTTTGTGAGCCCGGCAATGGAATTGCACCGCCGACGGGTCGTCGGCGGCTACCTACGAAAAGGCTACTACTTATGTCTAGTGTTTTAATGTCGATTCAGCAGGAGATCGCGGATCGGCTGCTGGCTGATCCGTTCTTCGCGACGATTCCGATACTGGTCGAGCAGCCGCGCGATGTTTCGTATGAGTTGCAGGCGAGTATCGCTGCGGCAGGAACGTATGGGATCGTCCTGGTTCCACAGGCCACGGTGAGCGCATCGACTGCGCCGGGTCCGATTTTCGATCCGGTTGAGATTGCGGTGATCGTTCGGGAAAATATTCCGGTTACATCGGGGCCGCACGCGCTCGAAGTGGCGGAGACGGCCCTGGCACTGCTGCATCTTTTTCGTCCGACGACGATCAACGAGGTTCTTTCCGCTGCGCCGCATGCGTTGCAACGGATGAATGAGCCGGGCGTGGTGGCATATGAGATTCGTGTGCGAACGCAGGCAGGCGCGGCCTACGCGGTGCCGCAACTTGACGCACCGACGATCAGCAGCGCGGGAACGCATTCGCCGCAGACGGTGACGCTGGCCTCAGATACCACGGGTGCGGCGATCTATTACACAATGGATGGTTCTCAGCCCGCGCCGCGTTCACCGACGTCGATTTTATATACTGCGCCGTTCGCGGTAAATGCGCCGACGCGGTTGCGTGTTCGTGCATGGCTGGCGGGGTATGTGGCGAGTGGGGAAACGAGGGCGAGTTACACGTGAAGACTTTGACATTTTCAACTGAGATAACGTCTCGACTGCCTCCTGTCCCGCTATCGCGGGACCCGGACAACAAAGTAGTCCGGGCCACCCCACTGAGTCGATTCTTCGACTTGGCATCACTTTTTTTGGACAGGATTAATATGATTAAGAAGATTTTAAGGGATGCAAAAAGCGGGAGACCCTGGCTGGAGGCGATGTCTTGTGGCGCTTTTCATGCGAACCGGGAAGAGAGGCAGGTCCTTCGACTGCGGCTCGGGAAAGCCTTTGGGTTAAAAGAAGCCTCCCGGCTCGCCTTCGCTCAGGATGACGTTGCGGTAAAAGGTTACCGTTCGCTGAACCTTGTCTCCGCTCACGGTGACCACGAGAGAGGGCTTTTAATATGCCGATAACACGTTCAACTCTTTTGGCGGGGCCGGCATCGGCGACGTTTAACGGTCACACGTTTTTCGCGCATGACGGTATTCTGGTGACGCCTGCGCTGGAGCTTCAGGCGGTCGATTCCGATGCGCAGGGCGTGCTCGATGAAACGGTTTCGGGCGCGCTGGTGAAAATCCAGTTTACCCCCTCGGCGCCGTTTGCCGATCTGCTGGCGCTCTTTCCTTATACGCAGGCGAATCCGGGGATGTCGTTTTTCGGTTCTGCCGATACATCCCTGACCTTGATCGCATCGAACGGTGTGCGGCTGACGTTTTCCGCCGTTGCTGTTCTGCAAATGCCCGATTTGATCCTGACGAATCGCGGGCCGGTGACGGGAGCGGTGACGTTCCTGGCAATGGGCGCACGGGGACTCGGGCTGACGACGACGAATCGTTTGGTGACGATTGATACGACATCGGTTCCCATGCCGCCAAGTGGAACGCCGCAACTGGCCGACGATTTTGTGGTGATCTGGGGCGAGTCGCCGTGGATCGCCCTGCGGGCGCGTGACGGAATTCGTGTCCGGTTCGCGATGAAGACGAAGCCTGTGTTGTCGGATGCGAATGCGTTGCTGGATCTGACGCTGGAACGGTTGGAGGTCGAGGTGCGATTTGTGCCCGCGACTCCGAGCGGCCCGGCAGAAGCTGACCTGGTTGCCGCGTTGCAATTGCAGGGTGCAAATGCGTTGCCGGGACGATTGCTGTCGGCGTCGTCAAATACGCTGGATGTGGCGGGGGAGCATCTTTTCGTGCGCTTGCCGCTGGCGCAATTAACGCGGGGAGAAATGGCGTTCGATGCGATCCATTCGCGCGTGGGGGAACTGACGTTTGTCGCCGAGCAGGCATTTTTGGAAACAGGCGCGCCGGAGCCGTTGATGGTGTTGGCGGAGGGGATGCCGTGAAAAATTTTGACGGGATTAACATGATTAAGAGGATTGGAAATGAAGGAACGGCGAGGCGTGTTCGTTCTGCCGAACCTATTTCTGTTTGTAAAATCAATTGCCTGACCGGGCTGAATCATAACGGAATTACCAAATTTGACGGAATTAACGGAATTTTTTTGGACAGGATTAAGAGAATTGGGATTTTTCTGGCTGAGAAAGCGTCCCGACTGCCTCCTGTCCCGCTATCGCGGGACCCGGACAACAAAGTAGTCCGGGCCACCCCACTGAGTAGATTCTTCGGCTCGGCTTCGCTCGGGATGACGGCGTTTTCTCTTTTTCAAAAAAATTAAAAATATATGCGAATTTCTCTTAATAATATCTGGCTGACCAATGACGGTGAGACGGATCTTCATGGTTGGACCGACGCGCATGATGTGCGGTTGAATGGCCGACAGATCGTGCAGGATGCCCAATTTTTACGTGCATTGGCGGCTCAACCGTTGGCGCGAGGCAACCGGGTCAATCAATTGCGTTTCACGGTGACGCGGCAACATGCGAGCGTGGCGGAAGCGAGCGCTTATGTGTTGACGGCGTTCAGTTCGCTTCCAACGGATGGGATGGCGACGCTGGTTTGTGGCGCGTATGGCGAGACAGCCATTACCTGCATATTCGATGCGGTGCTGGAGGAGATGCCTGAAAGCATTTTCCACGGCACGCGTACGGATACGACGTTTGTGTTGCGCGGTGGTCTTATCACCACTGTGTCGCCGATGGCGAGCAGTGTCGTGGACGGGGTTTCGTTCTCGACGATTTACGGTTATCCGCAGGGTGGATCGCCGGATGGCGGCAACCTGGCTGATTCGCTTTCACCCTCCGCGCTTAACCTGGACGGAGGATCGTTTTCGTGAAAACGACTTGTAACGGAATTACGGAATTAACGGAATTTTTTATGAACCACGGTCGCTCCATTTAACTTTTAACACTCAACCCTTTTGCCCGGCAAAAAATCTTCGGATCAATCGTTAGAGGTCCCTCGAAAAGTTCGGGATGACATTTTTTAAAATATGGCACAAAAAATCCAAATGCGGCGTGGGCTTGAGGCCCAACGCTCTCTTATCACCCCGGATGCCGGGGAACCGCTTTTCACCACGGATAACAAACAATTTTTCATCGGCGATGGCACGACGGCCGGAGGTCTCCTGATCGGGGGCGGCTCGCCTGTTACCTTCGTGCAGAAATTTCGTGGCACGCAGGCCATCGCGTCGGGGGTCGATTCGGTCACGCTGACGGGACTCGGTCTGCCGTCGGTTCCGGCCCAGGTGCTGGTGACGATGCGCAAGGCGACTGGCGGGCTGAATCTTTTCGCGGTGGTGCGGGATAGTTCGATCAGCGCGGGCGGGTTCACGGTCGATCTTTCGGGCGTGACGGACGCGACGACTTACAAACTCGATTACCTGGTGATTTTATGAATTCGATCTGGACGTTGCGCGATGCAAGCGATGTTGAAAAGACGCTGGCGGATTGGGGTCTGCGCGACCTGACGCGGGAACTGATCAACCAGGCGCCCGATCTCGTGACGTTTCGCGCGGATGGACGGGCCAGCGATGCCGATCCTATTTTTGCGCATGGCTCGACGGTGCGGCTTTTTCGCAACGGCACGCCCTGGTTTTACGGGCGGGTGGTGGAGGCGCCGGGGCGCGCATCGACGAAGGCGGAGGAGCAGGTTTATCACATGGCGGGGCCGTGGTGGTACCTGGAGAATCTTGTTTTTCAACAAATCTGGCAGACGACAAACGGCGTCGATGTGACCCTGGTTCCGACGAACAAAAGCCGGTTAATTCTCGGCCAGAAGAGCGACGGGACAAAGCTGGCGACGGGCGAGGCGATCCTGGAGGCGCTCAATTATGCGATCGCGCACGGTGCGCCGATCACGCTGGGCACGATTACGCCGAACGCAACTGCGCCTTACGCGGAGGCGCTGGATCAATCATGCGCGGAGGTAATTCGCTTGTTGTTGCGCTGGACGCCGGACGCGATGACGGCGTTCGATTACACCACGACGCCCTACCCGACGCTGTCAATTCGTCGCCGGGCCGACGCGGCAACGGTGACATTGCCCGCCTACGGCACGCCGGTTTCAGCTCTCGATTTGACGCCGCGCCATGATTTGCAGGTTCCGGCGGTGGTGTTGAAATTCGAGCAGACGAACGATATCGACAACGATACTTTCACGTCGCTGATCGTGCAGTCCGCTCCCACGACGGCGACGGGGGACGAATTGGGCGCGATGGTGATGACGCTCGACCTGGCCGGGGCGCGGGCGACGTATCAAAAGCAGAAAGTGCGTACCGCGCCGATTCCGCAGAGTGATGCGCCGATGGGGATCATCGATTGGTGGAAGGGGAAATTTCCGTGGCTGGCCGATTTTGCCGATGCCGATTTAACGGTGCTGACGGGATCGCATTCTGTCGCGATTGAAAATCCGTCGAATTATCCGGGCGTCACGATGTCGAATCTTCCGAATGAGTTGCTGGAGGGTTCGGTGGCGGCGTGGATGAATCTCTATTCGGCGCCGTTGCAGGTTCGGGTGACGTTGAAATATACGGGCGCTGATACGGTGGAATCGGCTGAGGTGTGGGGCACGACGAAGCAACGTAATCTTTACACGCGGATTGTCGGGACGAATGCACAGACGCAGGTTTATAGCCGATTGACTTCGGAGACGGAGGCGGAGGCGGTGCCGACGGGGCTGGCGCAGGCACTCTTCGATGCGACCGGCACACTTCAATATGACGGTGTGCTGGAGTTGACGGAAGCGGAGTGCTCGGGCATGGCTGCGCCGGGATGTCTCCTGAACCTGACCGGCGGGCGCACGGAATGGGCGACGATGTCGGCGCAGATTCAGCGGACGGAGGAGCGGGTCGATCTGGGGCAGACGCGTTTGACGGTCGGCCCGGCGAAACATCTTGGTCAAGCCGACCTGGCGACGATGCTGCGCGCGAATCGCAATCGACGGATTTCATTTCGGCTCAATGAGCGAACCAGCGGCAAGGCAAGCGGGAACGCAGCGAAGGTGCAGGGCGGAGAACAGTTGCCGCGTTCCGATTCAAATTTTCGACCTTCGGCATCGAGCGCACCAGAACCGAACAAGCCTTTCGAGCTTCTGGATGCGTCGGATGTGACCGGGCTGAAGGTGATCGTGAATGCCAATTCGTTTCTCCAGCAGTCGCTGACGGTGAACGATACGTTTGCGATCACGGGACTTGGCACGGCCATCGCGGTGGGGGTGGAGACGCAAATCTGGTTGGAAATCGATTTTACGGAATTTGTGGTGAGCGCGGCGAACATCGCTTCCGGAACATCGGGCTGGAGTGGGTTTCCGAATCCGTTCACGTACACGGGCACGGCGCCAAACCAGGAGATGACGAGCGCGTTTTTGCTGATCGGCTACCTGGTGGCGACGAGTTCACCGCTCGACGGGACGGTCATCACAGGCGGGCCGCCGGAGGTGCCGGTGAGCGCGAAGATTATCCAATGTGTGTCGCAGGATGTGCTGTTGCGCAATGGCTGTTTCAACGGGCTGCCTGCGATTTTTCCATTTCCACACCATGCTCCTTCCATCTGATGAAACTTAATTATTTCGAAACCACTTTTTTTCCGTTTTGCGTTCCGGAGAAGGATTCGTCCTTTGCCGCGAACGTGGGCGCGCAGACGGTTTACCCGGCGGGTTTTAGTCTCGACCAGGTGGCGCAACTTTATTGGCGGGCGCAGGATTATTACCTAGTGGCTTCCGGAAACGGAATGCTGGGCGGAATAACACAGGCGCTGAGCGTGGATGGGCTGGTGCCGCCTCGCAACGTGATTGTCGGGACGGGGAATTATGACGCGCTGGATGGTTTCACGCCGACGGGGCCGGGTGATTTGGTCTGCGGGCGCGGGGTGCGGCAGGTGGTTCCCGGTTCGGGGACGGTTGTCGCGAGCGGGCCTGATGGGAACGGGACGAACAGCAGCGCGTTATTCAATCTTCAGGTGAATCTTTTTTACCCGGAGATTTTTGTACCCGATCCGGTGATCAAGTACGACGGGCTCTGGTGGCCAGCGATGAGTATTTCGTGCGCGGTGGAGAACAGTGTCGATGTCGATTCGGGCGGTTCGCTGGAGAGTTCCTTTGACTGCACGACCCTGCCCGATCCGGACAGTACGGTGAACATCGGTTCGTTTTCGTTCTTTGGAGTTTCAGTGCCGGTGTTTTGCACGATGCTGGCACCGGCAAGAGATTCCATTCCTGCCGAAACACGGACGTTTTCGGGCGCACTGACGGTGGCCGCCGAATGGGATTAAATTCTTTTTCCAAAAAACTTTGAAAATATTTACACAGGCAGTGTCCAAACCAATCAACGGGTAAAACGATTTTTGCCCTATTTTAAACCTCAACCTATAATTCTTTCATGATTTTATCTTCCTTTTCCTCTTTTTCCAAACGGCCGGGCGCGACGCTAGCGGGGCTTTTGGGCGTGGCGTTTTTTTCCGTGCTGCTGCTTTGTGGTGCGGGTTCTGTGCCTGTCCAAAATTTACTGCCCCAGGGCGCGATGCAGGGCGATCTTAACGCGGGCAGTCACAGCATTACCAATGCAGCGACGGTTAATGCGACAACTTATACCGAGCCTCCCTTGAGTATTGCGCCACCTGTCCCTGCGGTCGCTGCGAGCAGCACGGTGCTTGTCGCGATTGGCGATTCGATCACGGAGGGCAAGACCTCGCCCCTGACGAGCGACGGCAGCATGTCGTGGGCAAATCTGCTCGAAAATCTTTCCTATTTTGGCGGGAGCAGCACGACGACATTGACGAATAACGGGATCAGTGGGTGGACAGCGGCATCCTTTGTCGGGAGCACGGGCACTCAGCAAGCATCCGGCGTATGGACAGGTGGCACGTATTGGACGGCTTCCCACTCCTTGATTACGGGTGCGGCGTCGGGGAAGGCCTGGGCGACGATTTGGGCGGGGACGAACGATATCAAGAACGGTGCATCCGCCGCCACGGTCGAAGCGGCGCTGCTGGCTCTCTATACCCAAGCGCAGACGGATGGCGCAAAAGTGGTTGCTTTTACGATCATGGATCGCGGTGATTTAAGTGGTGGAAACGAAACGGTTCGCGCTGCCGTGAACACCTGGATTCGCAGCACCACGGCATCGGCTCATTATAATTATCTGGTCGATGCGG